>JAKAMS010000188.1 GCA_021812745.1 Bacteroidota bacterium
TCAGACTCAACACGTAACGAATTATTATTATCAAAACAATCAAAGAAAACGCCTGCAAGGTTCTTCTTTCCGAACGAAGACCTTTCTTTAATTGATATTCCGGTTGTTGTAAACCCGGATTTTTATATTTCTTGAAAGCCGGTATTAATTTGGGAACTGCCGCGCAATAATCTTCATAACTTTTTCCGTATTTCGTTCGCAAAAAATCTTCTTCTTCTTTAATGATTACAGTGTATTGCCAAAAGAAAAATAGGAGAGCTATAATTTGTAGATATGGAAAGAGTGCCATAGACATAATTCCAATTCCCACATACATCAGCATATTGCCAAGGTAGAGAGGATTACGGAGATATGCGAAAGCACCGGAGACAACAAGAAAAGTTCCGCCGACTCCGTTAGTTGTGCGTGTTTCACTTCCAGCGTAACTCACACCCCACAAACGGAAAAACTCTCCGAGCAGTGCAACGGCAAAGCCAATGCCAATACTTATTATACTGGCATTTTGAAAAGCCACCATCAAAATCAAAAAGGGAATTGGTGTGTAGCTTCTGTACTTGAAAATCTTTACTGCAAAATTTTTCATTAAACTATCCTTGAATAAAAACTTCTCTTCGCTTTAGTTCTGCTTGATGTCTTTTCTTAAGACGTTTTTTCTCTTTCAGCTCATCAATTTTTTTTATTACATCGTTGAAAGTTGAATAAGCGAAATATGTAATTCGATTTACTTCACAATAGCGCAGTAATGAATTTTTTGCGAATATGAAATCGCTAAATTGCACCGGACAAATATCCGTATTGCCGTCTCCTATATAAAAAGTGTAATCTTCATCACTGCTAAAATTTAGAAGATGATTCCGTTTACAGTTTCCGCATTGCGTACATTCTTCATCAGTAAAAGGGAATAAAGGAATTAATTTTTTTTCTTGGTTGAACGAGAGTTTATTTGAATAAACTTCGAGATGAGACAATCCTTCCCGTTCTAAAACTTTTTGTATGTAGAAATCAAAACCATCGCTCAGAATTCGTAATTCAAATCCTTCTGCACTGCAGTAATCAACAAATTTTTTAAATGCCGGATCAATTCGTATCTCATCTAAAAAAGAATCAAATTCTTTTTCATCAAAATTATTTACCTGACTGCAGAGTAATCTCCACAACTCGGTAGAACTAATTTTTTGGTTCATCCATTCATCAACCCATGCTTTGGATTTTGCAACGTTACCAAATCTTAAAAACATTGCTTCGCCAACATCGGTTTGAGTAATTGTTCCGTCGAAATCAACAAATATTTTGTACGATCTATTATTGAGGTTCATAAGACGACGGTATTTCTTCAAAACGAACGCCGACCAGTTTAGAAATTCCTTCTTCCTGAATTGTTACGCCGTACATTGTTTCGGAAGCTTCCATCGTTCGTTTGTTATGTGTTACAATAATAAATTGAGTCTTAACGCTGAACTCTTTGATTAGTTTTGTGAAGCGGTCAATATTCGCGTCATCAAGCGGCGCATCAACTTCATCAAGAATACAGAACGGACTTGGTTTAACAAGATAGATAGCGAAAAGAAGCGCCGTAGCTGTTAATGTTTTTTCTCCTCCCGAAAGAAGTTCAATTGAAGTAGGGCGTTTGCCTTTCGGCTTTGCTAGAATTTCAATTTTACCTTCAAGCGGATCCATCCCTTCTTCAAGAATTAAATCCGCTTCATCGCCCGGATTGAAAAGCGTTTGAAATATCTGCGTAAAGTTTTGGCGGATTTGTTCAAACGTATCGAGGAATAGCTGTTGCGCTGTTTCGTTGATCTCGTTAATTGTCTTTATCAAATCTTTTTCAGAATCGGTTAAATCGTCTCGCTGTTTGTGTAGAAAGTCAAGCCGTTTCTTCTCTTCTTCATACTCGGAATAAGCAAGAAGGTTCACCGGTCCAATATTTTTTATTTTTTCTTTGAGTGATTGAACTTCCGCATTTGTTGACGTGAAATCAAAAGAATCCAAATCATCGAATTGTTTTAACTCCAACTCTAGTGAATAATTTTCTTTAATGTGTTCAATCAAGTTTTCGGTGCGGATAGTGATTTCATTTTCTTTTATTTCAAATGAGTAAGCTTTATCGGATACTTCCTGGCGTTCGTTGCGCAACTGATTAAGTTCGTTCTCATATTTTGCCGCTTCGTCTTTAATTGCTTTCAATTTGTCGCTAATCTCTTTTTCTTCATTGAGCAATGTCTGGCGTAGAACATTAATCGTCTCCAAGTCATCCGTTACTTGAACTATCTTTTCTTTGAGCGTGTCAGTTTCATTTTCGTTTGACCGCAAATCTTCTTGACGTTTCTCAATCCCTTTGGAAATTTGTGATTGATTAGATTGAGACCGTGTTATAGAACTTCGTGTGTTTTCAATTTGTCCTTTTAAACGTTCGAGTTCAAGTTTGCGCTGGTTCTGTGCGTCTACAAATGAATTGAATTCATCCTCGAACGCGTCAAGTTCAGTTTCATTTGAAGAGATATTTTCATCAAAGACATTTTTCTTTTCGTTGAGCGTTTCAATTTCTTTATCGAATGTGATGATTTGATTATCCAGCAAATTTGCTTTTTCAGCCAGCTCGCGGATTTCTTTTTGAGAATTTTCAATTTCTTCGTTTGCTTTGCTCTTCTCAAACTCGAGTTGTGAAATTTGTTTCTCTATGTTTGCAACATCATTGGCTATTAATTTCTCGCTGTCGGTCAAGTTCTTCAAATCAATTCTAGATATTTTACCTTCGGTATCTGCGATAAGAGCTTTGAGCTTTGCTAAACTGGTTTCGTGTTTAGGGAATTCTTTTTTCAGATTTTCGAGAAGCTGGCGTCTGCCGAACAAAGTTTCGTCCTGCTTAGGAAGTGAACCTGCTTCTACTATGCCGGTACTCTGAACAAAGTCGCCGTCCAAAGTTGCAAAATTGAATCCGGGGTATTTTTTGTTCAGATAGATTGCGGATTTTAGATCTGCTGTAACTGCATAATTAAAGAGAGCCTGCTCAAAAAACGGCTGCCAGTTTTTTTCTGTTTCAACAAAATCTTTTGCCCAACCAATAAATGTTTCCTCTTTTGAGAGCTTTTTTGCTTTTCTCTTTTGACTGAAGTCCGCCAAACTTTCTATAAATGATTTTTTAAACTGTTCGTTTGACCGTAATAAATAAAAGCTTGCTTTACCAAGATCATTTTTCCTTAGATACTCAATAGCGCTTTGAAGATCTTCTGTGCTTTCTACAAGAAGATTATTTAAAACCGATTTGAGAGCTGCTTCTAAAGCAAATCTGTATTTCTCTTGCGCATTTCCAATATCGGCAAAAATATTTTTATTTTTTGCGGTCCAGTCATTATTATCAATAAGAACTTTAGCGCCTTTAGAAATGCCTTCGAGATTGGAGATCAATGTTTGCAAAAATTCAATTTTTTCTTTCAGTCCGGCAAGAAGCGTCTTTTCTTCAACTTCTTTTTGCTTGAGCGAGTTAAGCTCTTGTTCTAAATCTTCTTTTTCTTTTTCACGAAGAGCAATCATCAAACCGGCATCTTTAAGTTTTTGCTCGGCGCTGCTTTTTTCTACGTTTAACTCTTCGATGAACCCGACGGTTTTTGCAATCTTGTTTGTTATGTTCTGAATCTTCTGGTTGAGTTTTTCTATATTGGAATTATGAGTTGTTAACTCTTTTCTAATATTTGAAGCATTGTTCTCTTTTTCCGAAATTTCTCTCAACAATGAAAATTTTTCTTCATTCAGTTGTTTTAATTCGCCCCGCTTTTTCTCCAGAGCATCACGCCTATCAATAACAATTTGTTCGCTTTGAGAAATTTCTGAACTCTTCTCATCAAGTTTTTGCGAGAGCGATAGTAAATCATCGTTACTCTGCTCAATATGATCTATCGTTTCATTCAGTTGATGCTGAAGTTCTAAAATTTCTTTTTGCAATCTTTCATGATTGCTAAGAAGAGATTTCAGACGCTCTTCAGAAACCGAAATATTTTTTTGTGTGGAATGGAGCTGGTCTGTATTTAACGCAATATCATCGCGCTTGTTTTGCAAAAGGGCATCAATTTCATTTATTTCATTTCTGTAGCGTATAAGTTCAATTTCAATTTTGCGTATGTCAACATCAATAGTATCTTTTTTGTTAGTGAACTCGGTAATATCGGTTAAAAGATTTTGTCTTTTGATGCTTAGATGAGAATACTCGCGTTCGGCAAGGTCAATTTCTTTATCGCGCAGCACCGATTGAATTTGTGTGTATTGATCAGCGCGTTTTGCCTGCCGTTCAAGCGAACGGACAGATTTCTCAACTTCGGAAACAATATCGTTTACACGCGTTAAGTCGGATTTAACATCTTCCAGTTTTTTCAAAGAGAGGCGGCGGCGTAATTTATATTTATTAACTCCGGCGGCTTCTTCAAACATCTTTCTCCGTTCTTCAGTCTTGCTGCTCAAAATTGTTTCAATCATTTTCAATTCGATAACGGAGTACGCGTTTGTACCAATTCCTGTATCCATGAAAAGGTTTGTAATATCTTTGAGCCGGCAAATATTTTTGTTTAGAAGATATTCGCTTTCACCCGAACGAAAGATTCTTCGTGTGATTGTAACTTCGGAATATTCAGTAGGAAGAACGCCTTTATCATTAACAAGCGTAAGAGAAACTTCGGACATTCCCATTGGCTTTTTATCGCGTGTGCCGTTGAAGATCACATTTTCCATCTTATCGCTGCGCAGGGTTGTAGTTTTCTGTTCACCCAATACCCATCGGATTGCATCAACAATATTTGTTTTGCCGCATCCGTTAGGACCTACAATGCCGGTAATACCGCGATTGAAATTTATGTTTGTCTTATTGGCAAAAGACTTGAAACCGAATATCTCTAACTTGGATAAAAACAATTAGCGCCTCTAAAAAATCATTGAATTGTATTGCTTGATAGAATTGACTATGTAATAATAGGTTGAGCTTGAGATTTGATATTTCAACAAAACTCCGCCAACGATAAGTACAATTACCGCCAAACTGTATAAATAAACCATTAACGGTCTAACATCAAAAACAACGTAGATACCTTTGAAGATTCTTTGAAGAATCCACAAAAGATATAAAGCCAAAAATATTAGAATAGCAGTTTCATATGCGCCGGTAGATAGAAGTTTGAAAAGCACTAATTCAACAGGAAGCAGTAGAATTAAGGGCAAGAATGACCAAACAACTGTATATAAAATGCTTGTGAATTCAACGCGCGTTTTAATAAAGAATGAAGCGAACTTAATAACAGCCGCAATTAGAACAAATTTTAAAATGAATACGACAAAAAGAAAGACAAAACTGCTTTGTAGATTCCACGCTAAGTAGCTGACAAGTTTTAATAAGCTGTGATGACCAATGGCGATTACAAATTTTTCCAATAAAATATTTGTGCGGTAATAATAAAGCAGTATTGTAAACAAAAGAGATGCTGAGCCTGCTTGAATCAACAGCAAAATTGCCGTGTGTATGCCCGACATGATTCTGTGGTCGCGGACATCAGCAAAGAAATTATACGGTCTTAACAATGCTCTTGTACAATCCTCTCTGAATTTTTTCTTTG
>JAKAMS010000189.1 GCA_021812745.1 Bacteroidota bacterium
TGAATATATGGCAGCGCCTCTATTAACACATCTTCTTTTCTGAAAACCGGATTTGTCACGATCTGTAGCTTCCGTTTATTTTTACATATTCAGCAGAGAGATCGCAAGTCCAGCATGTTGCGGTTCCCTTACCGCCGTTTAATCGGATTGTCATATAAACATTTTTTGATTTTAAAGACTGATTAGCTTCTGCGTTAGATAAAGTAATGGAATAATTTTGATTTAGTATCTGAACGCCATTGATTATGATTTCGAATTTCTCCGGATCAAATTCAATTCCCGAATAACCAACCGCGGCAATTATTCTTCCCCAGTTTGCGTCTTCGCCGTGAACGGCGGTTTTCACAAGAGGAGAAAGAGCGATTGTACGTGCGGCTTTAACCGCATCTTCATCTGTCTTTGCGCCTTCAACAGTTATCTCAATTAATTTTGTTGCCCCTTCTCCGTCACGCACAATGTCTATTGAAAGCTTTTTGAGAATCTTGTATAACTCTTCTTCAAATATTCTGTATGATTCAGTTTGAGGAATAATTGTAGCGCCCGATGCACCGTTTGCGAGAGCTATAACCATATCATTTGTACTTGTATCGCCGTCAACAATTATCCTGTTAAATGTTTTTTCTGATGATTCTTTTAGAAGAGTCTGAAAAACTTCTTTTTCAATTTTCGCATCGGTCAGCACAAATCCCAGCATTGTTGCCATGTTCGGATGAATCATTCCCGAACCTTTTGCCATTCCGTAAATTGTTATCTCTTCACCCTCAATCTGAATTGTTGAAGAAACCGTTTTTGCAAACGTGTCGGTTGTCATTATCGCTTCTGCGGCGCTAGCAAAATCTCTTCCGCTTAGTTTCGATTCGACAGAATGAATTCCTGAAATGATTTTTTCAACCGGAAGCGGTTCCCCGATAACTCCGGTTGATGCAACAAAAATTTCATTTGCATCTATTCCAAGTTCAGCCGCGGTCTCATTGATCATTCTGACCGCATCATTATAACCTCTTTCTCCGGTACAAGCGTTGGCGTTCCCGCTGTTCACAACAATTGCTTTGTGAAATCGGCTATTAGCCAGAACCATTTTACTTACAAGAACCGGAGCTGCTTGAACTTTATTTGTTGTAAATACCGCCGCAGCTGTTGCGGGAAAATCCGAAACAATAAGCGCTAAATCTTTTCTTGATTTTTTTATACCGCAATGAATTCCCCCGGCTCTAAATCCCAGCGGAACTTTTGTTTCTGTTTTTATGCTCTCTGTAATATCTTTTTCTTTGAACAATTTAATAATCCTTCTGTTTGATTTAATCCGAACATTATGTTCATGTTTTGAATTGCCTGTCCCGCAGCACCCTTAACCAGATTATCAATCGTTGAAAAGACAACAAGTGAGTTGTTGTCATTCAAATTGAATCCGATATCGCAAAAATTTGTGTGAAGAACATCTTTCATCTCCGGAATTGATGGGTGGATCATTCGGATGAATGGTGAACCGGAATAAGATGATTCATATGCTTCCATCACAGATTTTTCAGAGACGCCTTCATTTACATTCGTATGAATAGTCGAATAGATTCCCCGCGTCGTGGGAAGTAGATGCGGAACAAATGAAAAACTCACTTTCTTCCCGCCGAAATTTTCGAGATACTGTTTTATCTCTGGATTGTGCTGATGACTGCCGACTTTATATGCGCGTACACTTTCGTTTACTTCACTGAAAATCATATTTGCCGACGCAGATTTACCAGCGCCTGAAGTCCCGCTATAAGAAACAATACTTATCAATTCATCTTTTATTAACTCATTTTTTAATAAGGGAATAACCGCAAGTAATATGCTGGTTGGATAGCAGCCCGGATTTGCAATTAAATTTGCAGACGAGATCGCTTTTTCATTCCACTCACTCAATCCATATACCGATTCCTTTAAAAGCTGCGGAGCGGTATGCTCATGTTTGTAATATTGTGAATAGATGGTTTGATCGCTCAATCTAAAATCACCGCCCAGATCAATTACCCTTACTCCGGTCATATAAGCTTTTTCGATAATATCCATTGAGTTGCCGGACGGCAATGCTACAAACAACAAATCAATACCGTCCAGCGCTGCCGGGTCGAACTGTTCTATTTCTAACGAGATCATACCACGGAGTGATGCATGAACGTTTTCAATTCGATTTCCGACCGAAGAATTACCGAAGAGTTTTGAAATCTCTGCATCAGGGTGATTAAGAAGAAGTTTTATTAACTCTACTCCGGAATAGCCCGCAGCTCCTACAATGCCTATTTTAACCATCTACAAAGTCTTCTAAAATTGGGGCATAATTATACAAGATTATGCATAATTATGCAAATACAATTTTGTTGTTCTTTCTAAACCATTTGTAGTCGTGTTCCGGCGGTAATATTAAAATATGGTTATGACCAAGAACTTAATCTTCGGCTTAAGAGCAGTTAAGGCAAGAGAAGTATTTTTTTATGATCTGAAAATAAAATAGACCGCCCCGATTAAGCATAATCCGGCCCATAAGTAGTCCAGTTTAAATGGTTGGCGCATGTAGATCATTGCAAAAGGAACGAAAATGGAAAGCGTGATTACTTCCTGCAAAATTTTCAGTTGTGAAAGATTTAATTCCGAATAACCGATTCGGTTTGCCGGAACTTGAAGCAGATATTCGAACAGCGCTATGCCCCAGCTTACAATTGCGGCAATGTACCATTTTCTATCCGACAGATTTTTTAAGTGTCCGTACCACGCGAAGGTCATAAACATGTTTGAAAGGATGAGAAGAAAAGATGTACGGATAATTACCGGAAGATTTACAATATAATTTATCATTTGTAGCTCTATACCTTTTTAATAATGAGGATTGATCGTCAAACTTGATGTGCAAAATTAAGAAGAACGGGAAAAAGAAGCGCAATTAGTTGTATTCTATTTTCCCTCTCGAAAAGTGAAAAGCATCTATTCTGGTTTCTTGTCCGGAATGAATTCTAATATATCTCCCGGCTGGCAATCTAAAACTTTGCAGATTGATTCCAGCGTAGAGAATCGTATCGCGCGCGCCTTTTCCGTTTTGAGTACAGATAGATTTGCCATGGTTATTCCGACTTTCTCTGCAAGCTCCGTGAGGGACATTTTTCTCTTCGCCATCATCACATCTAAATTTACACGTATCATAATGTCCTCACACGGTTAAATCGTTTTCTTGTTTAATTTTTGCGCCGCGGATAATTATCTCACCAAGCAAAAAAATGAACAGTCCTAAAACAAAAGTTGGCTGAAAAACAGTAACAATTGGAACCATTATTATAATTCCCAACTGCTGCATAATAGATTGTGGAATAACGTGATTCTGCTGTATAAAATTATTAATAAATTCAACGATTGTATTTAGTGTTGCAATTATTAAAAGCATAATGCCAACGTTCTTAAGCAAATATCCATTTTTTTCTATAAAAGGGTTTTCGTTTTTTACATTTATAATAAATTGTAAAAGTTTTCTGAAGACTAAAAAGAAGACGATACAAACGGCAATATTTAATAATAGAAGAATAAAAGTAATTGGAAGGTTGTCATAATTGATTGGTATTCGAAATCTGAATAATCCCGCAGACGATAATGTGGATCCCTTTAGACTGTCGCCACTAAACAATCGGTAAAGAAACCAGAAAAATCCAATAAGCGCGAATATTAGTAACACTGAAAACACTTGAATGTAACCATAGATGTACTTTACAATTTTATTTTCCTTAAATGATTCCATTTCTCCCTCACACGGTTAAATCGTTTTCTTGTTTAATTGCCGCTCCATGAATAATTATTTCTCCAAGAACCATTACAAATAAGCCAAGGACAAAGTATGGATTGAGGAATACGCTTAACAACGAAGCAATTTGTAATAACAATTTTGTCGTGGATGTGACAAGAACATCATCTTGTTTAAGCCAAATAATCGAAGTTCCAATAACGATGTGAAGCAACAATGTATAAACCGCTAATAAGATTCCAACAAATTTTAGATGTCTGCCATTCTCTTCACAGAAAGGATTTCCCTCAAAAGTATTCTTGATAAACTTTGTAAGTTTTTTTAGCGAGAGAAAAACTCCGATTGCAATAATTAAATTCACGCCGATAATTAGCATTTTATGAAATGCAGTTATCACTTTGATTTGATCCATGAACTTGAGAAATCCGAAAACATCAAGAGAACTTATTTTAGAATAATCTGAAGGCATTAACATTTGTGGCAGATAAAAAAGAATAAAGAAAAAAGGAAATGCCTTGTAGAATAGATCTAAATAAGCATAAACTGTTTTTACTAAAAAATTTTCTTTTAATGATTTCATATTTCCTCCTCCTTTTTGCTGAGGGCAATATAAATTATGAAATTCTGTTTGTCAAGATAAATTTATCGTTTATCAATATATTTTTCCCTTTATACGGCATTGCCGCGCCGGACACCTTTGTCTAATTTGGAAGTGGAATTTTCAACTTTGGAGTCATTCTATGAAAAAAACAATTCTATTAATACTAATTGGAAAGAGAAAAGAGGAAGCTGTAAAAGTTCAACAGATTCTAACCGGCTGGGGTTGCTTAATCAAAACACGTTTGGGAATTCATGACGGTGTATTAGAAAATTGTTCAGACACCGGACTTTTAATTTTGGAAATGGTCGGAACAGATGAACAGAATCAAGATATCGCGCGCAAACTTTCTGTTCTGCCCGGTGTGTCGTCTAAGCTAGTTGAATTAGAGATTGGTCAATAAGACGTTGCTCATTTTACATTTGGAAAAAGACAGAAAAAATAATAGAACGCGGATGACACTGATTTAACAGATCTTCGCAGATTTGGTCCGCGATAATCCTTTTAATCCGCGTCATCCGTGTTCTATTTTTATTTTTTATTTCTCCTCCGGCTTTTCAACTTTTACTTTGTAGAAGATGTGTTCGGCTTCAATCATTAGAGTGTACTCACCGGGTTCAACATAAGTTTTCTCTTTTGCGTCGGTCGTTAAATTCCATTCGGCAAAATTTAATCCTTTGTCTCCCGTTCCCTTAAACTCTTTCACTTTCATATTTTTCGAATCCACTACCTCAATCTTTACGCTATCCGTTTTTGATTTTATATAATAACAAAATCTTACCGGGTCGGGCTGCGACCACCTGTATTTTGGATATTGCGGGAGTGTTCCATTTGTAGCCGAAATAAAAAACGCGTCTTTATCAAGATCAGCTTCATTTATATTTTGCAGATACTCAACATCGAGCGCATACAATCCTCTACCGTGAGTTGCGGCGATCATTATATTATCGCGCGGATGAATTACAAGATCATGCACATAAGTTGTCGGAAGTTTTCCCGGCAGCGAATACCAGAATTTTCCGCCATTCAAAGAAACGTAAACACCAAAATCATTTCCAACGTAAAGAATGTTTTTATTCTTCGGATCCTCTTTAATTACATTTATCGGTCCGGTCGGTAAATTATTTACAATGCTCTCCCATGTATCGCCGTTGTCAGTCGATTTCCATAGATACGGCATGAAGTCGTCATCTTGTT
>JAKAMS010000190.1 GCA_021812745.1 Bacteroidota bacterium
AGTTCTTGGAATTCATAAAGTAAAAAAGATGTTTGCTTAATATGATAGACAAAGGAAAATTGGAACAAGCGGTTATATCGGTTCTCAAGACATGTTTCGATCCGGAAATTCCGGTTGACATTTGGGAGCTTGGATTGATCTACGGAATAAAAATTGACGATGAAGGGAACACGTATATAAAAATGACTTTAACTTCTCCGGCTTGTCCGGTTGCAGGAAGTTTACCCGGAGATGTAAAAGAAAGAGTAAAAAACATTCATGGCGTTAAAGATGTTTATGTTGATTTGGTCTGGGAGCCGGCATGGAGTATAGATAAAATGACCGAAGAAGCAAAATTGGAATTAGGGTTTTTATAATTTATTCTTCACTCAGTTCATAAGAATTTAGAAAGTGGTTCTATAGTTGATTGTGTAAGAGCTATATAAAAATGCAAAGAAAGAATGATAGTCCCGTAAGGGACTGAATGTTGGTAAAAAAAATAAACTACTATAAATAGTCCCATAGGGACGAAATATTTTTAACGCAATGAGTAATACTTATACACAAATTCATATACAGATAATTTTTGCCGTGAAATACCGAATGGCACTGATTAATGATAAATGGAAGGATGAACTGTATAAATACATCACAGGAATTATCCAAGCACAAAAACATAAATTACTTATTATTAATGGGACTGCTGACCATGTTCATATACTAGTCGGTTACAGACCGCATCAATCTTTATCTGATTTGCTTCAAGATATAAAAGGTAGTTCATCAAAATGGATTAATGAAATGAAATTTACGCACTCAAAATTTGCTTGGCAGGAAGGATATGGTGCCTTTTCATATAGTCACTCAGATTTATCGAAAGTAATAAACTACATTACAAATCAAGAACAGCACCATAAAAAGTTAACCTTTTTGGATGAATATAAATCATTTCTTAATGCTTATGATGTTGCATTTGATGAACGATACATTTTAAGAGAACCTGAATAATAATATGCCGTCCTTAACGGGACTTAGCTGGTGATGTTTTTGAAATGTTTACCAATATTTAATCCCTATGGGATTAATAATTTCAAAAACATTTAAACAATTAGAGTAGGATCAATAATAGAAAGGAAGCAACATGTTTAACATAAATCAGAAAGCACCAATTTACGATCCCGAAGCGGTTCAGCCGATGCGGGATGAACTTCTCTTTGTAGGATTTGAAGAAGCAACAACGCCTCAAAAAGTTGAAGAGCTGATTGCCGGACAAAAAGATAAAACAGTTTTCGTTGTTATAAATTCGGTTTGCGGATGTGCTGCCGGAAGCGCGCGTCCAGCCGCCGCACAAGCTCTTCAAAATAATATTATACCTGATAAACTTGTAACTGTTTTCGCAGGTCAAGACCGCGAGGCGGTTGATCATTTAAGAAATAAATATCTTTCCAACACCCCTCCCTCATCTCCATTTATGGCTCTCTTTAAGAATGGAGAAGTTGTTTACACAATGCCCCGTCATCATATTGAAGGAAGAGACGCTGAAGATATTGCAAATGAATTGCAGACACTTTTTAATAAACTATGCGGCGCTCAAGGTCCGTCAGTTTCTAATGATAAATACAACGAGCTGGTTCATGCGGTTATGTGCGGATCCAAAATACCGCTTAATAAAAATTAAATAAGAATGATTAAGATCATGATCAAGATCAAGATCATGAACCGGAGACTAAGTTACAGAGCAATATGAAATTTAGTGCGCAAGAAGAATATGGATTACGGTGTTTACTGCGGATAGCAAAATTTTATGCCGTTGAAAAATCTTTAACCATTCCGGAGATAAGCCGCGCCGAAGGAATAAGCGAACACAATGCCGGAAAAATTCTGCGCGTGATGCGCATAGGCGGATTATTAGAAAGTTCACGCGGACAAATTGGCGGCTACACTTTAACGCGCCCGCCCGATCAAATTTCTGTAGGTGAAATTTTGAAAGTACTTGGCGGAAGATTATTTGACGATGAATTCTGCAGCACACACACCGGAGCTATGGATATATGTACCAATTCTATTGATTGTTCCGTCCGCTCTCTTTGGAAAATGATTCAAGATTCTGTTGATTCTATTGTTTCTAAAATGACTTTGAAAGATCTAATGGCAAGAGAAAATTTATTATTTGATGAATCATTTGTTAGTTCAAAAGTAGATAAAGAGTTGAAGGAGATTGAATCCCAGTGATTAGTTATTGGCGGTTAGTGGTTAGTGATTGGCATCAATTAACCAACCACAAACAACTAATCACCAAATATCTGCTTTGCATTGGATAATTCATTTATTTATTTTGCCCGCAGTTGATACAGGAATTACAAATGATTAGAAAAAAAATTACGCTGTTTCTTTTATCGGCAATTATTATTGCGGCATTTTTTAGCGGATGCAGTTGTAACTGCGGCAAGAGCGGCAGTGAACTTAATTTTGTGAAAGGTTATATCACTGTTGTTGGCAATGAGCCGTTCACTAAACTTGCTATCAAAACCGGCGACGATAAGATTTACGTTTTACAATGCAGCAAAGAATTGAAAGAAGATCTGTGGAGAAAGCAGGGAAGTCTTTACTATATTTTTTATGGTGATTTCCACAAAGAACTTGGAGATACAATTATTGTTGTTGAAAAAGTTATTCCAGTAACAAAAGGGGACCTCTGAAAAATTTCAATGATTGTCATCACGATCCCGCAAAGCGGGAGAAGTGATCTCAAGATTGCTTCGTCATTTCCCAAGGAACACCTTCGGGAAATTCCTCGCAATGACATCAAGAAATTAATATTTAAGCGGTCTCTAAAGATGATAAATAAACCAAAGCGTGGGAAACATGAAATCAGTTAAAATATTTTTACCTCTTCTCTTTTTTGCCTTTACAATTTCTTTCGCTCAAACAAGAGTGAATATACAGAAGGTAGATGAATCTGCTCTTTCTAACGGTGAAAGTTATCCCGTTGATGCAGGACCGTTGTTGGAAAGATTTAATAAAGCAAACGGAATAGACTTACAAAAACTTGAACCCATTCCTCAGCAATTAAAAAAAACTGCATGGAATTTTTCTTTTGGTTCAACATATAGCTGGTGGGCTAGCGATTTAAGAACAGGTGCAAACCCTTCGTTTTATCAAGTGCCTTCAACTTGTAAAAAAGTGGGAACAAATTGTTATGTCTTTGTAGAAGATTCACTTTGGAATGCCGGAAGAGTTGACCAAAACGCTGTTGATAGTGTGCAAATTGCTTTCGATTTAAAAACCCCTAGCGGTTCTATAAATCCTTTAAAAGGTATTTACCAAAACGATGTTGATGTATACGGCACTCCGCCTAATGTTGATAATGATACAAGAATCATAATTTTGATTCTTAATATTAGAGACGGTTATAAAGGATCCGGCGGTTATACTGCCGGTTATTTTCACGGATATAATGAAGGCAATTATACTAACAGTAATAGAGCAGAAATCTATTATCTGGATGGAAACCCTCTCGATCTGAAAACGTCCGGCGGGTTAAAAACCGGTATGAGCACTACAGCTCATGAATTTCAACACATGATTCAATTCAATTACCATGGTTTAACTACTCCCTCTCAAGATCCATTTTTTAATGAAGGATGCTCTCTTGTTGCGGAAGTTATAAACGGATATCCGTTGTACAGTCAATCTTCTTACTACAACGTCAGCACAAACAGATACATGTTAGGATGGAATCCTAATAATGATCCGACAGATGTATTAAAAGATTATTCACGTGCCGCGCGTTTTTTTCTCTACCTAAAAGAACAGTTTGGTGTTGGACTTCTTAAAAACTTCACACAATCCTCAATGACAGAAATTAGCGCACTGGATAACACCGCGCTGCCCGCTGTTCCTACTTCAAGAAGATTTAATGATATTGTTGTTGATTGGTGGATTGCAAATTATCTGAATGATAAAACGGTAGATCCAAAGTGGGGATATGATTACCCGAATGTTCCTGCAGTTACTCCAACTACCACTAATGTTGATCCTAATGTGTCATATAAAAGTGATGCAGTTTATAAATTAGGTGCCGAATATATTTCTTATATATCAGGAAAAAATTTAACGGCTAATTTTAATACCAACAATAAATCCGCTATACAATTGAGAGCAATTGAAACCGGTCCTGCCGGAAAAAGAGTTTCTATTGTTACTCCGGGTAGCAACTTTACAGAACCAAACTTTGGTACTGATTATACAAATGTAACTTTCCTTGTCTGCCATAATGATAATACTGATTATGTTCAAAATCCCGACACAACCCCCTTCTCATACTCATATGCTTCTTCGGGAACATTTGAAAATAAACCGATGGAAATTGCGTATGATATTACAGAACCAACTGGGTATCTAGGTTTGACCGCTGGTGATAGTGTTGCGGTGCAATTTGATGGCATACAAGGTATGCGTTTAGATTCAATAAAAGTTGCTTTACGCGGGGTAGCACCAATTAATGGAAATGTCTTAGAGTACGTTGGTTTAGCTTCTCAATTAGGCGGGAAAAAATTGGCTTCATTTACTGCGACTTCAACACTTTCTTCCCCTCCAGCAGTAATTAACTCGGGTCAAGCCTATCCGTATGAAATTCCCTATAAGAATTGGGTTAAAGTTGACTTACGTTCGTATAATATATCTACCAATAATTCTTTTGTAGTTGAATTTCCGATAGGAGATGCTTACCCGTCATCTAATAGAGTTATGTCTACGGACTATCAATCTACCTCTTCGTATCATAGTTTTGCTTATATATCAACTGCTCCAGCAAGATGGAGTTACTATTCTGTCTCTGGAAAAGATGGTTATATATTTCTTTATTTGGTTAGGGCATATGTTAGCTCTTTTACGACTGGTGTAAAAGACGTTATTGAATTAATGCCGTCATCTTTCAAACTTGCTCAAAATTATCCAAATCCGTTTAATCCAAGCACTGTAATAAATTATCAATTGCCGGTCAGCGGTCATGTATCGTTAAAAGTTTATGATATGCTTGGTAGAGAAGTAGCAACTCTTGTTGACGAATTCCAGCAAGCAGGAAATCATAATTCGCAATTCTCAATTCGCAACTCTCAATTATCCAGCGGAATTTATTTCTACACAATCAAAGCCGGAAATTTTATTGAGACAAAAAAGATGGTGCTGATGAAATAGGTGAGAAGCGAGAGGCAAGAAGTGAGAGGTGAGACGTAAAATGTGAGAGGCAAGAGGTGAAACGGAAGACGTGAGACGACGTGAAAGTTGTTACTAAAATAAAAAAACCCGGTTCAAACGAATCGGGTTTTTTGTTGTCTAGAAAAGGAATATGCCCAATGTATATTGTCATGCCCGAAAGCTTTTATCGGGCATCCACTTATAGATTCCCGCGAAAGGAATGCGGGAATGACACCGCATGCGGAGAATGTTTTACACTTTTTCTTTTGAGTAAATCTTGCTCAATTCTTTAGGAACTCTGTTTTTCCAAGAACCTTTATGATAAGCATAACCGGCAATTAAAGGCATTGCAATAGTAGCTTCGGAGTAAACCATCTG
>JAKAMS010000191.1 GCA_021812745.1 Bacteroidota bacterium
CATTTTTGATCCTAATAAAATTTTAAACATCGGGAACATTTTTGATGAGAAGTTTTTAGGCACCGCTTAATATGCGCTATAAAACTATTCTAATAATTTTTATCTCTCTTTATATTGGGTTGTCTGCCCAAGTAACCCAGAATTTGGACAATCGTTTTAATCTTGCCCAGAGCTTCGAACAAGCCGGGCAATTCGAAAAAGCTGAAACAATTTATAAAGAACTTACCGATGCCCAACCATGGAATAATATTTTCTTCGAAGCGTTGAATAAAAATCTTATCTCACAAAAGAAATATCAACAGTCTGTCGAGTTCCTGCAACAAAAGATTAATCTGACTCCGGCTGACATTAATCTCTACGGCTTGCTTGGCACCACTTACTTTATCATGGATCAGTCCGATAAAGCGTTTGAAGTGTGGGAAAAAGGAATTGCCCTTAATCCAAAATCTTACGTTGGCTACAGGATAATAGCAAATTATGCTATAGAAAACCGCGCGTACGAAAAAGCTATTGATATATTGAAAAGAGGAAACAAAAACTCTGCGGATCCAACAATATTTTCTATGGATCTGGCAAATATATATGCGGCAAACATGAAATTTAAGGATGCGGCAATTGAGTTTTGCAATTTAATCGCCCATCATCCAGAACAAGTACAAATTGTAAAAGCCAGGATGAACAGCTATCTGAACGGACCAGACGCGGCAAAGCAAACAATTGAGGCGGTGAAAGATTTTTCCGATTCAAAACCACAAGCAGAAATCTTTGATCTACTCACGTTTGTTTATCAAACTTCAGGCGATTATAAAAACGCATTTGAGAATGTCATCAAAACCGAAAAAGAGTTCAACGGCAACGGAACATACATTTTTATTTTTTCGCAAGACGCGTACCGCAGCAGACAGTATGAATGGGCTTCCGAAGGTTATAATTATATTGTACAGCACTATACAAATTCTCCTTACTTTCCAACGGCAAAGCTTGGCTATGCACGCACATTAGAAGCTTCTCTAGATCAAAAGTTTCTTCAACAAAATGAATCGTGGAAGCCATTTACAAAACAAGTTCCGTACTTTACAGATGATTACAATAAAATTATAAATTCATACTACGAATTTGTAAAGGCGTTTCCCGGTAATGCAATTAACGTAGAAGCACTCTTCAGAATAGCGGAGATTTATAGGAAAAGGATTTTCGATTTACAAGAAGCCGATACTATTTATAGTAAGGTTGCACTGAATTCACCAACGACCAACTATTATGTTGAGTCAAATCTTGCACGCGGCAAAATTGCTATTTCAAGAAACGATTTGCAAAGTGCACAAAAATTTTTTGAGAATGCCGTCAAATTTCCGCGCATTGAACCGAACAATTTCGCAGAAGCAAATTTCTATTTGGCAAGAATTGAATTTTGGAAAGGAAATTTTTTTAACTCAGTTACATTATTCAACAACGCATCAAAAAATCTTTCTACAGATTTTGCAAACGATGCTCTCGAGTTTTCTTCGCTCATCAATACAACAAAAAAAGATTCATTAAATCTTCTTCTCTATGCCAAGGCAGATCTGTTGGCAATACAAAATAAGTACAAAGAAGCCGGCACTGAATTCAAAGCTCTAAGTGATCTTTCCAACTTATTTATTCTTAACGACTTCGCAAAAATTTATTTTGCCGAGATGCTGATTGCAGAAAATGATCTTACAAGTGCTATAAAAATTTTAGAGGAAATCTCTGAAAATCAGAAAAGTGCGATTTTCGTTGATAAATCAACTTTCTTGCTCGCACAATGCTATCAATACGGGACAAGAGATCTTCAAAAGGCGGCTCAAGTATATCAGAAATTACTTGAAACTTTCCCAAACTCACTATATTTTGACCGTGCGCGTGAAGCGTTACAAAGTCTTTCAACTAAAAACGGTTAAAAATGAGCGATCCAAAAGAACCTCGTACAGTTAAATGTTCCTTTTGCGGAAGGGACGGCAGTGAAGTTACATCCATGGTTGCTGGTCCAGATGTTTATATCTGCGATATTTGCATCAAGACAAGCGTTGATATATTAAAAAACAACATAACATCATTCCCCAAAAAAGAAACATATCATTCATCACTAACTCCGGACCTAATTAAAAAAAGCTTAGACGAATATGTTATAGATCAAGATTTAGCAAAAAAGATTTTAGCAGTTGCAGTTTATAATCATTACAAACGGGTTAACGCATCAAGCTCTCTTTTTGATATGGATGATATTGAAATTGAAAAGAGCAACATTTTACTAATGGGACAAACCGGAGTTGGTAAAACTCTACTTGCTCAAACTTTGGCAAGAATTCTAGATGTTCCTTTTGCTATAGCCGATGCCACAACATTAACCGAAGCCGGTTATGTAGGCGATGATGTTGAAACTGTTTTGGTACGTTTACTTCAAGCGGCAGATTATAATTTAGAGAAAGCTCAAAAAGGAATTGTATACATAGATGAAATAGATAAGATTGCACGCAAAAGCGAGAGCACATCAATTACGCGCGATGTTTCCGGCGAAGGAGTTCAGCAAGCGCTTCTTAAAATTTTGGAAGGAACAGTGGCTGGTGTTCCACCTAGAGGCGGAAGAAAACATCCTGAACAAAGTTTAATTAACATTAACACAAAAAATATTTTGTTTATCTGCGGCGGTGCATTCGACGGTGTTGAATCTGTAATCGCATCCCGTATAAACAAAAACACAATTGGCTTTGACACCAATATTTCCAATCCGTTTGAAACCGAAAGAGATAATCTAATTCAAAAAGTCCAGCCGGAAGATTTAGTAAAATACGGATTGATTCCTGAGCTGGTTGGAAGACTTCCAATTATCGCTCCGCTTGCATCGCTCAATTCAAAAGCAATGAAGAATATTCTAACGGAGCCGAAGAATGCGATCATCAAACAGTATCAAAAATTATTTATGATGGAAGGTGTTGAACTGAATTTTGATCAGAATGCTTTGGAAGAAATCGTTAAGAAAGCAATCGAAAGAAAAACTGGCGCACGCGCTCTCCGTTCTATTGTAGAGAGTATTCTACTTGATATTATGTACGAACTGCCGACAAAGGAAAATATTGACAAGTGTTTGGTTACAAAAGATACCGTGCTTAAAGGCGAAAAACCGGTTTATATAGAAAGCGATAGAAAAACTGCGTAGAAACATTTTATAAATTATTTTTCGGCTCGATTCATTTCACAATTGAATATGGATTGAGCCGGTTCTATTTTGTCTCCGCAAAAAAAATACACTATGAAAAAAATCTTTCTTACAATTTTCTTTGTTTCCTCCACATTACTAGCACAAGCAAAGCTTCTCATCTACATGGATCTAAAGCAGACCGATCATTTAAAAGCATACGGAATTACATTCAATGCACTCAAGGGAGGGGCAACTGCGGACTGGCTTCTAAATTACCGTGGCGGTTCTTTTCTACTTGATTATTCTGAACAGTTAGCAACAATCTGTAGAATAAAAGGTGTCGCTTTCCAGCCTTTATCAAACCAAGAAGCTGTAGAAATTTATTCTTTGGTTCAGAGTGAAGATCAGAACATGGAAGTTGTTAGGTTAGAAAAAGCCCCTAAGATTGCTGTTTATATTCCGCCGGGTTTTCAGCCATGGGATGATGCAGTAACACTAGCATTGGATTATGCAGAAGTTCCTTATGATAAAATATGGATTGATGAAATATTACGGGGTGATTTAAAGAATTATGATTGGCTTCATACTCATCACGAAGATTTTACCGGACAATATGGAAAATTCTATGCTTCATTCAGCGGTGCGCAATGGTATATTGAACAACAAATGCTCTATGAAAACGAAGCAAAAAAACTTGGATTTAAAAAAGTATCGGAAATGGAAAAGTCTGTTGTACAAACAATCAAAAACTTTGTAGGCAATGGCGGATTTATGTTCGCTATGTGTTCTGCAACCGATTCTTTTGATATTGCACTTGCCGCAATGAATGTAGACATAGTTGATAGAATTTATGACGGTGACCCGCCAGATCCAAACGCACAAGAAAAATTGGATTTTAGCAATACTTTCGCTTTCCAAAATTTTAAACTGGAAATGAATCCGCTTATCTACGAATACAGTAATATTGATATTCAGCCGATTGAGATCGGCGACCAGCGGAATGATTATTTTACTCTTTTTGATTTCTCGGCGAAATACGATCCTGTTCCAACAATGCTTACACAAGATCACGTAAACGTTATTCACGGTTTTATGGGACAGACAACAATGTTCAACAAAAAATTTATTAAGAACTCGGTTTACATTTTAGGTCAGCGGGCAGGAACAGATCAGGTAAAGTATATACACGGCAATTACGGAAGAGGAACATTTACATTTTACGGCGGGCATGATCCGGAAGATTATCAACACGCTGTAGGCGATCCTCCGACTGATTTGAGTTTGTTTAAGAACTCACCGGGATACCGGCTTATTCTAAATAACATACTTTTTCCGGCAGCAAAGAAAAAAGAACAAAAAACATAATCTGAATGCTCGATGCCGCTTTATATTATTAAGTGTATAAAATCTAGTATCAAGCATCTTTCATTGAACCCATCTAATAATATTTTCATCTAACGAGGAGTTATGAAATATCTGAAATTCAAAAATAGCAGTGAACAGATTCCTATTGGAAAAATAGTTTGCGTTGGACGAAATTATGCGGCTCACGCAAAAGAATTAGGCGGCGAAGTGCCGGAGTTCCCAATAATATTTTTAAAACCAGCTTCTAATGTTATCTATTCCGGTGAGTCTGTCCTACACCCAGCACACTCTAAAAATTTACAACATGAAGTTGAATTGGTTCTTTATATCGGGGAAGATATCAAGAACGGTAACGATGAAGCAGCGGCTAGAGCAATTCATGGTTATTCAATTGGACTGGATATGACTCTGCGCGATCTTCAATTTGAATTCAAGGCAAAGGGAGATCCTTGGACACTTGCAAAATGTTTTGATACCGCCGCAGTCCTTACAGATGTAGTATTGAAAAAAGATTACCAACTTAAAGGTGACGAGAATATTTCTCTTTCAGTAAATGGAGCAGTGAGACAAAATTCTTCAATTAGAAATATGATATTTTCGCCTATAGAAATTGTGAAATTTATTTCTGCCCGAATGACACTTGAAAAAGGAGATCTAATTTTTACCGGCACTCCCGAAGGCGTAGGGCGTGTTGTTCAAGGAGATAAAATTGAAGCTTCTCTGAAAAACATTGGCAAGATTACAACACAAATTGAATAATAAATCGTAATTAGAAAATCTTAAAAGAGGAAACAATGCCAATCTTCGAATACAAATGTAACGACTGTAATAAAAAATTTGATGTACTGCACAAATCATCCGCCAATTTAGAAGAGGTAATTTGTCCGGCGTGTCAATCTAAGAACCACAAAAAACTTCTTTCTTCGTTCAGTGCTTCAACCGGGTCATCAGATTTTGATAGCGGCTCGTCTTGTTCGGATGGAAGTTGCGGCGTTCCGTCATACGGCGGTTGTGCCA
>JAKAMS010000192.1 GCA_021812745.1 Bacteroidota bacterium
TTTTCTTGAATCAATTCGCCACTTCGATCCGGAAACACAACGCTCTCTAGACAAACTTACTTCGGTTACTGTAGCGGCTTCGATTATTTCGGAAGAAGATAACTCAAGTGATATTTTTGACTACCTCAGCAATCCATTCGTCTTCGCTTCAAATTATGAATTGCAAAATCTCTTTGCAGAAAAAATCTCCGGCGTAATAGAACCGATAGAAGAAGAAATTGACAAGGATTTGAAAGAAGAGCTTTATGAAAATGATGAAGCGGAAGAAAGAAAAGAAGGAAAGAAGGAAGAGAAGAATAATGATTTATTAGAATTGTTACTTGAGAAAAATGCGCGATGGGTTATTGAAGACGCAATCGGTCAATATGATGATCGGATGCAACTCCATTTATCAGAAGCGCCGGCGATTAATTCTAATTTTGAATTACTCTATGGCTTTCTAAAAGAATATTCGAGTAAAAATTTTCAAATCATTATCGCAGTCGAAAATGAACTTCAGAGTGAACGTCTTTACGACCTACTTTCTGAATTTAAACCTGCCAATTCGCCAGAGAATAAAACCGCGGCACAACTTTTTGAATCGGGCAAAATTAAAATTATTGTACTTGCAGTTAAGAACGGATTTATAGCAAGGCGCAACAATTTAGTTTTATTAACCGACTATCAAATTTTCAACAAACCGTACCGCACAAAACTCTCTACAAAAGCCAAATACAAGAAATCGCGTGTAAAGGATTTTGCCTCAATTAAGAAAGGCGACTACGTCGTTCATGTAAATTTTGGAATTGGTCAGTATGTTGGTCTTGAAACGATTAAGATCGGTGAAGTTGAGCAGGAGTCAATTAAAATTTTATATGCCGAAGGCGGGGTGGTTTATGTTAATCTGAACTATCTCTCTCTTGTAAAAAAATTCTCTTCTCAAGATAATGTTCCTCCAAAGCTTACTGTCCTTGGAGGAGGCGAGTGGAAATCAACAAAGAAAAAAGTAAAAGCGAAAATAAAAGATGCTGCAAGAGAACTAATTACACTTTACGCAAAACGGAAATCTGCGCAGGGTTTCTCTTTCAGCGCAGATTCAATTTGGCAGAAAGAACTAGAAGCATCATTTTTTTATGAAGACACTCCCGATCAAACAAAAGTAACGGAAGAAGTAAAACGCGATATGGAGAGTGAAAACCCGATGGATCGTTTGGTCTGCGGCGATGTGGGATTTGGTAAAACTGAAATTGCTGTACGCGCGTCGTTCAAAGCAATCAACGATGGAAAACAGGTTGCTCTTTTAGTGCCAACAACAATTCTTGCGGAACAACATTACAATACGTTTAAAGATCGGCTTACACAATTTCCGGTTAAAGTTGAAGCGCTATCGCGATTTCAAACAAAAGCGGAACAAAAGGAGATTTCGAAAAAACTTGAGAGAGGAGAAGTTGATTTAGTGATTGGAACTCACCGGCTTCTTTCAAAAGATATTCTCTTCAAAGATTTGGGCTTACTTGTAATTGATGAAGAGCACCGCTTTGGTGTAATGGCTAAAGAAAAATTACGTTCTTTAAAAGCAAATGTTGATACATTAACATTGACTGCAACACCAATACCTCGAACTCTAAACCTTTCTCTTCTTGGTGCGCGCGACCTTTCAATCATTGCAACTCCGCCGCCTAACCGCCAATCAATTTATACTAAGGTTGATGTCTTTGATATTCACAAAGTGCGGGAATGGATTCTTAATGAAGTTAAACGTAACGGGCAAATATATTTTGTTCATGACCGGGTTCAATCAATTGAAAAAATTGCTTCTTACGTTCAGAAATACATTCCGGAAATAAAAATCGGTATTGCTCACGGACAGATGAAGCCATCGGAGCTTGAAAAAGTAATTCATAACTTTCTCAATAAAAATTATCATATGCTGATCTCAACAAAAATTATCGAGTCGGGGCTCGATATTCCGAATGTTAATACAATAATTGTTAATCGGGCGGATCGGTTTGGTCTTGCAGAACTTCATCAACTTCGCGGAAGAGTCGGAAGGAGCGACAGGCAAGCGTATGCATATTTTCTTGTTCCGTCTTTAAACGCAATTACTAAAAAAGCTATTAAGCGTTTGCAGGCAATAGAAGAATATACGGATGTAGGAGAAGGATTTAATTTATCAATGCGAGATCTTGAAATTCGAGGTGCCGGTAATTTACTTGGTACGGAACAGAGCGGATTCATAGATTCGATTGGATTTGACATGTATCTCAAACTTCTTGATGAAGCCGTTGAAGAATTGAAACATGAAGAGTTTAAGGAAGTCTTTAAAGATTTACCGCGCCAGCAGGAACGTTCCGAACCGACAATTGATACTTTCTTTGAAATTGGAATTCCAAAATTATTTATGCCGGATCAAGCCGACCGGTTGAGTTTTTACACGGCACTCTTTTCAATGATTAAAATTGAAGAGCTTGATGAAATCAAAGAAGAAATGATTGATCGCTTTGGTAAACTACCGCCAAACATTGAACGGCTTATCCTTGCTGCGACTTTACGGTTTTACGCATCCTTTGCTCTGTTAGAACGAATTATTGTTCAGAATAACCGAATTATTATAATCCTTCCCAAAAATGAAAGAGAAAATTTCTACCAGAACAAATTTGTTCCGCTGTTGACCTACATCAACACTAATTACGCAAAAGAGATTAAATTTGTTCAGGTGAAAGAAATTCTTAAACTCGAAATGAACAACAAATTTAATTCTCCGGAAGCCGCAATGAATTTCTTAATCAAATTTTGTAAAGAAGTGATAGAAGTTATTTCGTAGTATTCTTTTATATATTAAAGAAAGTAAATAAGGGAAAAAATATGAGAAGAGTGATATTCAGAATAGTCTTTGTGCTGCTAGTACTCGTCTTCATCGGAATTCAATATATTGAAGTTGACCGCACTAATCCTCCTGTAAAAGCAGATCTTGACGCTCCAATGGAAATAAAAAATATTTTTAGAACATCTTGTTATGATTGTCATTCAAATCAAACCAAGTGGCCTTGGTATAGCAAGGTTGCGCCAATTTCGTGGATGATTGTAGATGATGTGAACGAGGGAAGAAGACATTTAAATTTTTCCGAATGGGGAACTCTCTTTAGCGAAAAAAGAGACGATATGAAAAAGAAGATTTGGGAAGAGTTATCGGCAGATGAAATGCCTCCGAGTAAGTACACTTATTTGCATCCCGGCACGTCATTGGAAATAACTCAGAAAAATATACTTAAGAAATGGCTGCTGAACAGCAGTTACTAAAATTGAAATATTGCGTATGCTTTTAAATGTATTAGTAGACGATCCATTAAAAAAACAAAGAACGGAAAAATGTCCCAGCTAAAAATCGGAACATGCAATTGGAAATACGATTCCTGGCGCGGGATAGTTTATTCGCACGAACCAAAGATTAACTATCTAAAAGAATACTCCAAACATTTCAACACAGTTGAAATTGACCAATGGTATAGATCTTTGCACGGAATTAATAAGGTAACGCTTCCCAAACAAGATGTTGTTAAAGAATACAGGATTTCCGTGCCCAATGATTTTAAATTTACAATCAAAATACCAAACAGCATTTCGTTGACACACATTTACAAACCGGAAAAACCAGAAACTTTGATTCCCAACCCTCACTTCCTTTCGCATGATCTTCTTTCTGAATTTATAAATATCATCAAACCAATGAAAGACAATCTTGGACCATTGATGTTCCAGTTTGAATACTTGAACAAAGAGAAAATGAAATCACAATTTGAATTCCAAGGTTTAATGCGGGAGTTTATTAAACAATTACCGGAAGGATTTGATTTCTCTATTGAGATCAGAAACCCGGATTACCTGAACGAAGACTATTTCCGTTTTATAAGAGAACATAAATTGGGACATGTTTTTATGCAAGGGTATTTCATGCCGCCGATATTTGATGTTTATAAACGGTACAAAGATTATATAAAAGATTATGCGGTTATTCTGTTGCATGGATCGGATCGCCACGGAATTGAAAACCGTTCACGCGGTGAATGGAATAAAATTCTCGACCCGAAAGATGAAGAGATTGAACAAGTTATTATAATGATTTCCGAACTTATGGAACGGAATGTTGATGTTTATTTGAATGTGAATAATTATTATGAAGGTTCTGCTCCGCTCACAATTCAAAAAATAAAAAAGCTCTTAAACAAAAAATAAATAGGGAGTTTAGCATGGATCATTCTCTTATCACCACAACATTCACACTTGACGGCTACAAAGTTGTAAAGAATCTTGGTGTTGTAAAAGGAATTGTTGTACGCTCGCGTTCTGTAATTGGAACAATAGGTGCTGGTTTGCAAACAATATTTGGCGGAAACATAACGCTCTTTACGGAACTATGCGAAAAGACTCGTTCTGATGCTTTTGAATTGATGGTGCAGCACGGTCAGGCAATTGGTGCTAACGCTCTTCTTGGTGTCCGTTACGATGCAACTGAAGTTATGGGCGGTGTTACCGAAGTTTTGTGTTACGGTACTGCTGTGGTTGTTGAAAAAATTTAGTGATGACTTAGCGTTCCCTTATTGTTAACGCTAAAGTCGGTTCGATCTTCACATACGCTTAAATGAAAAAATTGCGCAAGAGTATTAACCTAAGAATTCTGGTTTCTAAAACCGGAATTCTTAGGCGTATGATATTTCTCACAAACATGCACTCAAACTTTTCTGATAAATCTCGATAATCAAGGAAAAAGAAATTACTGATGAAGCCTGTTGATAATTCAATATCGGTACTTAACATTTTTAATGAAGATTTTAAAAATGTAAAAAAAACGAATACAAATTCTCAATCAAAAGATTCAATTGAGATTTCAAATACCGCCAAGGTTTACGACCGGATTGATAAATTTTTAAATTTGGGAAGACCCGACCGATTGGATGTATCGGATTTAAATGATGCAGAGAAAGAAGAATTTTTAAAGATGCTGGCTAATCTCCTTAAGCATGGAATAATTGGTTATGAAATTTTAGAAGTAAACGGGCAGCCGGAAAAACATTTTATAGTGAATCAAATAGGAGATGAGCGGATTTACGGCGCTAAACTTTACAAGAAAGATGGTTTCTACAAAGACTAGGCAACAAGATTTACAAGTGTACCCGGCTGTTTTTGGAGCCCTAGATGATAAGTGCTATTAATTCTTTCCCGCCAGCGATCAAGAGAATTCATTAATTTATTTTTTTTGCTCGTGTCAGTTTTCAGCTCATTTATTACAATATAATATCCTTCACTGCCGGAGGAGTTTCTAACTTTTTCGTAATCGTCTGTTTCGGTTAACTCAATGAAGTTCTCAGAATCTTTTTTGTAATTGATCTTCTCATTTTTATTGGTTTCGTTGAATGCTTTAGTTGTATTAAGCAGTTTTGCGGCTGGAGTATTTTGCTGTAATCTTAGATTATAATCTTGAATTGATTGACTCTCTTCGAGTTTTTCTGAAACGATTGTATTCTTTACATCTTTAGCTGCCGATTCAAGAAATGATTTTTTAT
>JAKAMS010000193.1 GCA_021812745.1 Bacteroidota bacterium
AATCCAATATCGCAGAAGTTTGTTCCGCTTAATAATTTCGGTTCGGGAAATCTGTAAATCCCGTCACTCTCTTTCACTATTCTTATGAACGGTTCATTAGCATATGCATCGCGGTAAATTTTCCAGATATCCTTTTCCTGTAAATCCTCTTTCAAAAAAACATGACATGTTGCGAGCAAGCCGCGGACCATATCAATCGCGGTAGCAGAAAAATGAATTTGTATCTGTTTGCCGAAAGACATTTCCTGAAGCATCTCAGCAGTATGTCTGTGCTGAGTCGGTTGATATGAACGAACAACTCCCGCACGTTCAGGATGATGCGAACCTTCATTGACTTTATTTCCGCCTTCGCTAGAACCAACTTTTACCTCAATTACTGTTCTATCTAATTCTACCAAACCATTTTTATAAAGCGGATATAAGCCAAGAATGCTTGCAGTAGCGTTACAACCGGCACTTGAGATAAAATTAGCTTTCTTCATCTCTTCACGGTGAAGTTCAGGAATTCCATAAACGAACTCGTTTAATAATTCCGGGCGGGAATGTTTATGACCGTACCATTTTTCATATTCGTTCAAATCTTTTAAGCGGAAATCTGCACTTAGATCAATGATCTTTGGCGCTAATTTTTTGTAGTCATCAATTTTATTTTGAGAACTGTTGTGAGGAAGACACAAGAATAAAAGATCGCACGGCTCTAATTCGCTTGCTGACACAAATTTTAATGCCGTTGATTTTCTCAAATTCGGATGAATCTTGTGAACAAATTTTCCGGTGTAACTTTCCGACGTAACTTGTTTCACTTCTACATTTGGATGGAATAATAACAGTCGGAGTAATTCTCCTCCAGTATAACCGGAAGCACCAACAATCGAAACATTTACTTTCATTGCTTTCTTCCTTCGGCAACTTGTAATACATATTCAACCATTTTCTTTGGAATGTTAACTCCAGTAGTTGTGATACTGTTTTTATATTCCATCGTATAGTTCACTTCATTAATCATCAAGCCCTGCGCGGATTCGAAAACATCTATTGCAACAATTCCGCCGCCTACAGCTTTTGCAGCTCGGACAGAGATATCATTGAGCTCTTCAGTAACCTCGCACTTTGTTGCTACTCCGCCTCGGGCTGTGTTAGTAATCCAGTGTGGTGAAGTTCTATAGATAGCAGCAATACATTTATCGCCGATAACAAAACTTCGGATATCTTTCCCTTTCTTTTCAACATATTTTTGGATGTAGAAGATTGAATGATGATAAGAACCAAGAACAGTTTTATGCTCAAGGATTGCCTCAGCCGCATCACGGTCATTTACTTTTGAAAGGAGTCTTCCCCATGAACCAACCGCAGGTTTCAAAACGACAGGATAGCCCATCTCTTCAATGGCTTTGAGTGCTGATTCTTCTGTGAACGCAACTCTTACTTCAGGTTGAGGAACATTATGTTCTGCAAGCGCGCATGATGTAAGAAGTTTATCGCCGCATATCGTTGCAACATTATATGTGTTCACACATTTAACTCCGGCTGATTCGAATAATTTTAATCCATGGAGAGCGCGGGAGTGATTGATGCATCTTTCAACAACAATATCCAAATCAAATTTATCTCTACCCAGATTGAACGTGATCTCACGGTCGTCAATCATCTCCAATTCAACACCCTTAATGGCTTTGAATTCGTCTATCAAAAATTTTTCATCTTTTCTAATCAACGAATGAAGCAGACCTATTTTCATTTTTTTCTTCTCCTACCTATAATGAAATTTAAATAGTAGAGCTGAGATTTATATCTCAGCTATTATGAATCTTATGATGTTTTACTGCGTCAACGATATGTTTCAGTTCGGCAAGATCAACAGTGCGACCACGTTGACCGACAGATTTGACTTCTTTGAGAACATCCATTTGATGAGAATCATCAAGTAATTCTTCGCCAATTAATTTTAATGCATAACGAAGAGATGCAATACCGGACATATGATCGAGCGAGAATGTTCTTGTTCTTCCCAGAATATCCGGATTCAAGCTTTCGTAGTGCATTGGGTTTACAGAAGCAGCGTGAGTGTGAACACCGGCGCAATGTGTAAAAGCATTTTTCCCGGTGATTGGATAATTAGCCGGAATTGGAATTCCGGAATGCTTACTTACCAAATCATAAAGTTCAACAAGTTTTCCAAGATTCCATTTATTCTGTTTGTAATCAACGGTTAAAACAGTAAGAAGTTGTGCGAGATCTACAATGCCTGCTCTTTCACCAAGTCCTAATGCAGCGGCATCTATAATGTTTGCACCTGCACGGTAAGCGTCTAGCGCATTTGCTAGAGCAAGTCCGCGATCGTTATGGCAATGCACAGCTATCTTAGGATGTAAATTTTGTTTGTCTAATTCTTCAATCAAGCGTGAAATATAGTCGTACATACTTCTTGACGTACCAGGAACCATATATCCAGTTGTATCGGCAACGCTGATAATATCGGCTCCGGCTTCAACAGCGGCTGTCGCAGCTTTAACAACGTTTTCAAATTGCGAGCGGACTGTATCTTCCGGTGTGTATCGTATCAGCAAATTAGGGTTTTGATTCTTGGCATATTTGATAACATCGGTAATTAATTTAATCGCGGAATCAAGATCTTTCTTGAAAACAGTTTCAAGTCTTTCATCCGAAACGCAATAAAATATTCCAAGAAATTTCACTCCGCACTCAAGTGCAAGATCAACATCGCTTTGAAGCGAACGTGAATGTGCGCCGACAATTGATTTAAATCCTTTTTGAGCAATGGCTTTTACTGCAGCATGAATTTCAGGCGTTACCATCGGATGTCCCGATTCAATAATATCAACGCCTATTTCATCTAAAAGACTGGCGATTGCTAGTTTGATATGCTTATCAAAATAAACGCCGGGAGTTTGTTCGCCTTCGCGAAGTGTGGAGTCTAATACCCAGACCAAATCACTCACCCCAATCTTCTTCTTCTTGAGGAGCTTCTTGAACTTTTGGAGGATTTACAGAAACGACTTCCAATTCTGTTCCGCAATCCGCACACTCAATCAATTCTCCTTGGACAGCGTCTTTTGCTAATCCTATCTCTGCACCGCAGACAGGGCATTCGGTTTTCATTTTTTTCTTCCTTAATTATAAAAGTGATGCAAAAGTAGGAAACAATTTTTTCCAACGCAATAATTTTAGTGATAGATTAAGAAAATTTAATTTTTGCTAAGTGAGTGGTTTTTTGCACAAAAATCGTTATGAATAATTATTCATAATAATGGAAGAAGATGCAAAAGCATTTTTAATTCTTTGAATTTGCATTTTGAGGGTCAACAGCCGGGGGCTGATCGTTAACCAATGTTATCTTTTCCAGAAAGCTTTTTTCAACTTCATCAAACTCTTTCTTATTCTTTTTACTTACTGGACCAGAAGATTGATTTTTTTCTTTTAATGGATTTACTTGTTTTCCATTTTTCCAAAATCTGAAACAAACATGCGGTCCGGTTGCCAAACCAGTCATTCCTACATAACCAATAGTTTGTCCTTGGACTACATGAACGCCGCGCCGAATTCCTTTTGCGAAACGAGACATATGTAAGTATTGTGTTGTGTAAGTTCCGCTATGTTTCACTTTAACATAGTTTCCGTTGCCGCTTGTATAACCGGCTTCTATAACTACTCCGGTTGCAACAGTCATTATTGGTGTCCCCATTGCGGCAGCGTAATCAGTTCCTAAATGGGCTTTATTCCTATGTAATATTGGGTGATATCTATTTGAAGAATACCGGGAGGTAATCCTGTATCTGAATTTAATTGGTGCAGTTAAAAACATTCCTTGCAAACCATTTCCGTGTTCATCAAAATAACCGCCCTCTTTTTCCTTATCGAACCGGAAAGCGAAATAATCTTTTTTCCTGTAATTAAATTTTGCAGCAAGAATTTTTCCAGTCTGGACAGGCTCATTATCAACATTTATTTCCTCATAAATAATAGAGAAGCTGTCATTCTCTTGTAACATACCAAAATCTATTTGACTCTCATATATATCAGCTACTGTATATCCGACCTCTTTTTTTACACCTTTATCTAATAAGGTTTGAATTAGGTTGTCTTTAATTTTACCGCTGACGGTTACTTGTTTGATGGTGAATGGTTTTTGCTTTTTATAAATGTTTATATCATCACGTAAATCAAAAACAACATAGTTCACCGGGTCTTTTTTATATACAAGATATTTTACAGTTTCTACGGAATCCCATTTTGCATAAATATACAATTCATCATTCGACCTAAAACTTCTTAGAGGAAATATGTTAAGCGCCTTTTTTTCAATCTCATTAATTTTTTGCTGGGACACTCCGTGTGGAATTAAGATATCAGAAAGTGTTTGGTTGGATTCAATTGTATCGCGGACTTCTATAAGGTCGTTAACGGCTAATCCAAATTGGTTCGGTTTCTGTTTTTCTTCTTGAACTTTTGTTTGTGTCTTTTCTGTGCAGTTAGTGATTGCGAAGATTAAAACTGTTAGACTCATCCATGTGAGTAATAGTTTTCGGAGGTACTTATTTAGCGCCATTCACACTCACTTTAATTTGGTTTTCTTCCGGTTTAAAAATCTTTACTTATTGCATTAATTTATTAATTATTTCTACAGAATTAATTCCTTCAGCTTCAGCAGAAAAATTTGGAATAATTCTATGACGCAAAACGGGAATAAGAAATGCTTTCACATCATCAATAGAAGGAGTAAATCTTCCTTCCATAACAGCTTTTGTTTTTGCTGCGAGAATTAAATATTGAGAGGCACGCGGACCTGCACCCCAAGCTACGCGCTCTTTAATAAATTCATTTGCATTATTAGTCGGGCGGGTTGAATCAACAAATTTAACGGCAAACTCTATAACATTTTCTGCAACCGGAACCCGCTTAATTAAATTTTGAAAAGCGATCAATTCATCTGCGGCTAATACTTTTTTAAGTTCCGGTGTATAATCACTAGTTGTAGACTTAATGATTTCAATTTCTTCTTTTAGATTTGGATACTCAAGCCATAGATTAAACATGAAGCGGTCAAGCTGAGCTTCCGGCAAAGGATATGTTCCTTCTTGTTCTATTGGGTTTTGTGTTGCAAGCACAAAGAACGGTTCATCAAGTGTGCGGGTAACGCCCGCGGCAGTAACCTTATGTTCCTGCATTGCTTCTAGAAGAGCGCTTTGAGTCTTTGGCGGTGTTCGGTTAATTTCATCCGCTAAAATTATATTTGCAAATACCGGTCCTTGAATAAACCGGAACATTCTTTTCTTTGTAACGGAGTCTTCATCAATTATCTCAGTGCCGGTAATGTCGCTCGGCATCAAATCCGGAGTAAATTGTATCCGGTTGAATTTAAGATCTAGAACTTCAGCTACAGTTTTTATAAGCAATGTTTTTGCAAGCCCGGGTACGCCAACCAGCAAACAATGTCCTCGTGCAAAAAGACTAACCAAAAGTTGGTTTATAATTTGGTCTTGCCCAATTATAACTTTCGCAATTTCTTTTTTTATCCG
>JAKAMS010000194.1 GCA_021812745.1 Bacteroidota bacterium
GCTTTCGTGTTAATAGGAATATTATTTGCTAACTTTCGCGGGTTATTAAGATATTACAACACAAAAAATTTAGTGGTAAAATGACAAACATAATACGTATTAAGAACGCATCATTTTATGCTTATCATGGCGCATTGCAAGAAGAACAAAGCATGGGCGGCAAGTTTGAAGCTGATGTGGATATTTATACCGATTTTTCCGAAGCCGCGGTTAAAGATGATTTGAAATTAACTATCAACTACCATGATGTTTATAAATTTATTCACAAACTTGTTCACGAAAAAAAATATTACTTGATTGAAACGCTTTCCTTAATGATTGCAGATGAACTTTTGAAAAAATATCCAAATATTAAAAAAATTGCCGTTCGAGTACGCAAACACAGCGTTCCGGTAGGCGGTGTTCTTGACTGCGTTGAAGCTGAAGTGATTAAAGAAAATGGTAAATAATATCTTTCTAGCCCTTGGATCAAATAAAGGGAATAGATTAGAATTCATTCGCCGGGCGGTTCATAAAATTCATGAAGATGCTTCTTGCAAGGTTCTTAAAAGTTCTTCAATTTATGAAACAACTCCATACGGTAAGATTGATCAGCCGAATTTTTTGAATGCTGTAATTGAAATAAATTCTGACTACAAAATTCACGAACTGCTTCAGTTTGTTAAAGATCTGGAGATAATTATTGGCAGATCTGAAGTAAGAGAAAAGTGGGGACAACGCGAAATTGATGTTGATATTATTTTTTATAATGACTTAATTTATACCGGCGATAAGATAATTATTCCACATCCGGAATGTTTGAAACGAGATTTTGTTATGATTCCTTTGTTGGAAATCGCGCCAAGTTTCATTTATCCGGGAATGCAGAAAAAAATAAGCGAGCTCGATCTTTCTTCACTTGAGAACTATATTATTAATAAATCAGATTTCGCAATTAATATATAAATCAAATTGGCAGAACTAAGATACATAGCAATAGAAGGAGTAATCGGTGCCGGCAAATCATCGCTTGCAAGAAAACTTGCCGATAAACTGAGCGCAAACTTAATTATGGAAGAGTTTGAGGAAAATCCTTTCCTCGAAAAATTCTATGATGATAGAAAACGTTACGCTTTTCAAACTCAGATGTTTTTTCTGATCAATCGTTTTAAGCAGCAGCAACAGCTTAACCAGCAAGAGCTTTTCTCAAACTGCATGGTCTCGGATTACATCTTCCAGAAAGATAAAATCTTTGCATATCTTAATCTTACCGGTGAAGAATTAAAACTTTACGAGACTATTTTCCCTCTTCTCGAACGGGATATTCCTCAACCCGATCTCGTAATTTTTCTGCAATCAAGCATTGACCGTTTGGCTGAGAATATTAAAACACGCGGTAGGAAGTATGAACGCAATTTGACACGCGCTTACTTATCGGAACTGTCTGAAGCATACAATAATTTTTTCTTTAAATACAACAACACGCCGCTCTTAATAGTGAATACATCCGAAATTGATTTTGTTAACCGTGAAGAAGACTTTGATGAACTCTACGCGCAAGTATTCAGAGAAGACAGAGGATTTATTGAATACTTCAATCCCGAGTCTAAAGGATAAACAATGAGTCTGCTGAGACTAATTCTTTGGGCAACAATATTTTATCTGATCTTTAACACAGCGAGAAATGTTCTAAGATTTCTTTCATCGAATAAATCTCAAAAAGATCCAAACGAGGTTAAACAGAATAAGCAAGGCAAATATAAAATTGAAAAAGAAGATGTTATTGATGCTCACTTTGAAGAAATTGATCAAGAGAAGTCAGATAAACAAAAAGAAAATTCTTAATGTTCCTAAAAGATTATTTTAGAAAAACCGTTTCTCGCCTGCTTGAAAAATTCTTAGCCGTTACCGAACTCCAAGATAAATCAATTGGCATCCCCAAAAAGATTCTGATTATACGTCAGCATAATCAATTTGGCGATATGCTTGCCAGTGTTTCTCTTTTCCGCGCAATCAAAGAAACTTTCCCGGATTCTCATCTAACATTAATTGCCAGTCCGGAAAATTATTATGCTGTTATTAAGAATGAATTTATTAACGAACTTTTTATTTATGACAGAAAAAAAATCTGGAATCTTTCTTATCTGTCTAAAGTTAAAAAAATTCTTAGAAGTAATTATGACCTCGCTGTGGTTCCGGTTACTGTTGCAGTTTCATTAACAAGCTGTTTACTTGCCGGATTTTCAAACGCGCGTATTAAAATTGGTCCCAGTATTTTGAATGGAAGCAAAAATAATCTTTCATTCGTTTTCCACCACAGAATTGATATGAACTGGGCAAAATGCCCGGATGCACATGTGTCGGATTTCATTTTAGACATTGTCCGACCGTTTGGAATAAAAACAAAAAATTATAAGACGAGTATTTCATTCGACGAAAGTGATACCAACAAAGCGGAGGAGTTTATAAATTCACTTTTGCCGGATGAATATAATTTGTTAATTGGCTTTCATGTTGGAGCGGGGAAAAAGCAGAATAGATGGTCTCTGAAAAAATATGTCGAATTGATAAAGTTGATTCAGTCAAAGAATAAACTCAAATTTTATTTTACAGGCAGTAGCGCTGATTCTGAAGAGATTGATTATATGAGAAATTGTTTCGATGATACATGCGGTTATTTTTTTAACAAAACTATACCTGAACTTGCGGCTCTTATATCAAAAAGTAATTTTTTTATTACAAACGATACAGGAGTTATGCATGTGGCCGGTGCAACAAAGACACCGCAAATTTCCATTTTTGGGCAAACAAATCCGTTCAACTGGGCTCCGGTAGGAGAAAATAAATATTTTATCCGCAAATCAGAATTTATTGATGATGTCTCGGTGGATGATGTTTATAATTTATTTGAACTCATTTTGAGTAAACAAAAGATTTATGAAACAAAATTATAAAAATATTGCCGCGGTTGATGTAGGGACAAACTCCTTTCATCTGATTGTTGTTAAATCCAAACCGGACGGGAATTTTGAAATCATTGACCGGGAGCGTGAAGTAATCCGGCTTGGAGAAGGAAGCGCAGGCGATATTAAAACGATAATTCCCGACGCGATGGAACGGGCAGTCAAAGCGCTCAAACGGTTCAAGTTGATTGCGGACTCGCACAATGCTTCATTAAGAGCGGTTGCAACCAGCGCTGTTAGAGAATCTTTTAATAAGAATGAACTTATAAAAAAAGTATTTGTTAAGACCGGAGTTGAAATTGAAGTAATAAGCGGCTATGAAGAAGCGCGTTTGATATATCTTGGCATCTTAAAATCCGTGCCTGTGTTCAATAAAAAAACTTTGGTTATAGATATAGGCGGGGGCAGCACAGAATTTCTAATAGGGAAAAAAGGGAAAACACATTTTTCTGTCAGCTTAAAATTAGGCGCGGTCCGTCTTGCACAGAAGTTCTTTAATAATTATGAACTTACTTCGACTTCGATTAAAGAATGCCGCAGCTGGGTTCATGGTGAATTATTTAACGTTGCCGAAACCGCTAAACGCATTGGGTTTGATCTTTGCGTAGGTTCTTCCGGAACTATTATGGCAACCGGCTTTATGGTAGAAGCTTTGGTCAAAGGGAAAAAACCTCAGAACAATATTCTGAATAATTATGAATTTACTAAGTCCGAATTTTTTCAGGTCCGTGATGAAATTCTTAAAAGAAAAACAGAAGAGAAGAGAAAAAAAATTCCCGGGCTCGATGATAAACGTGCCGATATAATTCCGGCTGGAATAATTATCCTTGATGAAATTTTTAAATTGTTCGAACTGGACCGGATGACAATTTCTGCATACGCTCTAAGGGAAGGCGTTATTATTGATACGCTGCAGAAAGAACACTCTGAGGAGAATGAACCGACTTTTGCTGATATAAGAAATGACAGCATAAAACATTTATCGGAATCTTGTCATTACGATCATGATCATTGCAAACATGTTGCCGAACTATCGCTTCAAGTTTACGACCAGCTTAAAGATTTACACGGGCTTGATGATGAATGCCGGGAATATATATATGCCGCAGCTATCCTTCATGATATTGGTTATCACATTTCACACACAAATCATCATCATCATAGCTATTATATAATTAAGAACAGTGAACTTCTGGGATTCAATGAAACAGAGATCAGCATTATCGCTTATGTTTCCCGTTATCATAGAAAGAGCCACCCGAAGCAGAGTCATTATGATTTTTCTCAGCTAACCGATAAAACTCAGATGATCATAAAAAAACTTTCTGCTATACTGCGTTTGGTTGATGCTTTAGACCGGACTCATTGCAAGGTTATTCTCGGTATTAATTCAAGAGTTAAAAAACAGAAGGTGATATTAGAATTGACTGCTGATAAGACGAAAGATTCAGAAATTGAATTATGGAATCTTGAGAGAAGGAAAGGTCTATTTGAAGAAGTTTTTTCTAAAAAAATATCATTAGAAATTCATTAGGTCTGATAAAAACGTTTCTAAAATAATGTTCAAGCTTTTGGCAGTGTAAAATAAAAAGAAGAACCTTTCCCAATTTCACTTTCAACCCAAATTTTACCACCAAGTTTATTGACCATTTCATGACATAGTATTAAACCAAGTCCCGTACCTGCTTCTCCCTCGGTTCCTTTGGATGTGTGGCTGTACTCAATCTTGAAAAGTTTATCCATACTATCTTTATTAATTCCCACGCCATTATCTCTTACGCATACTTCCACAAAGCCGTCAACAAATTTACTGGAGATGGTAATGATTCCTCCTCTTTGGCTGAACTTGATAGCATTGGAGAGCAGATTTTCACATATAGAAGAGAGCATTCTCTCATCAGTCAGAACTGAAACATCTTCACTGATTGAATTTTCGATTGTAACCGACTTTCCCATTGCGTTGGGTGAGACAAGATTTATTGCAAAAATAACCACCTCATGCAGTTGCAATTTCTCCAAGACACATTCCATTCGGTTCGCTTGAAGACGGGACCAATTTAATAGGTGATCTATTAATTGGTAGAGACTTTTGGTTGCTTTATGGATGTTTGTAGAAATTCGTTTTACTTCTTCATTAGTCAAGTCATCTGTGCTTTCTGCCAAGATATTCGAAAAGCCTAACAGACCCTGGAACGGAGCCTTGAGGTCATGTGCAACAATGGAAAAGAATTTATCTTTTGTAGCGTTTATTTCTTTTAAACTTTCTTGGGATTTTTCTAATTCTTCAAGAAGATTTTTCTGTTCTGTTATATCAGAAAATGTTGTAAAGATTCTGTATGGTTTTGAATCGCCTTCTCTAAATTCAGGAATTGCATCAAGAAGTATCCATTTATGAACTTTTTCTTTCGGGTTAAATATTTTTATATGAACATCAGTAACTTTTTGCCCGGTTCTTAATGCAGTGATGGATGGATGCTCTTCGCCTCTAAATTCAGCATCGCTCTTGTGAATGTTTTTCCATTTCGGGTCTATAGATAATTGACTGATCATTCCATCCATAGAAAGTC
>JAKAMS010000195.1 GCA_021812745.1 Bacteroidota bacterium
TTTTCAATTCCTCCTTCAAATTCGGGTGGCTTTGGTCTGTAAAAACGCGCATTATCTCCTGCGGGTTTTCCAGTTTTAATTATTTCGCCCGACATATCAGGTATAATTATCACATCAAAATTTTCTTTTAGTTTTTTGTTTTTAAAATCTTTGTTTATGATCGGTTTGAAATCGAACTGATAATTTTCGAGAAGAAGCCGAGTCCATCCTTCGTCCATACTAGCGGAATAAGATTGATATAAACCGACTCTAACTTTCTTTATTTCTTTTAGCTTGGATTGATCTTTGAATTCTACAGAAGAAATTTTTAAATGAAGCTCTTTCGAAAAATCCGGCATCAACTTTTTCGATTTTTCATTAACCGGGACAAAAACAGAACCTTCTAAAAATTCCGATTCTCCATTCTTTATCTTTTCTGTATTCCAATAAACGGGAATATTTTCTTTTTGACATTTGTTAATAAAAGTTGAGTTTACATTCGAGCCGGATTGAACCACAAAATAATTTCCTTCTTTCTTTTCGACTTCTCCTATTTGATAATTCGGGTCAGACAAAATTTTTGAATCGAGTGTGAAAGGTTTTTCAATTACAGAAAATTTAATTCCCATTTGATACGGCAAAGTCCAGCCGGCAACATCATACGGACGGAGAGGAGTTTCAGTTCTAGATTTCCGAAGATCCGGATAAGTTTGTTCTTCAAATAAATCTTTTACATATCTTCCATTTGGCTGTGCTGTATAAATTATGTAGCTGTTCGCGGGATAAATTGTGTTATCGAGTTTAAACTCTTTATCAATAAAATTAACTTCAACTGCACCGAGCTGCAGCATCTCAATCATCTTTGATGTAGTCTGAGGATCTTTCTGGTCTCTAGGAATCACATAGGCAAACGGATTTCCTTCTTTCCCTTTTTCAATAGCATCTTTATTCATTTTATAATAGTTCATCAGTAAATCATCTTTAAACATTGCGGCAGTTTCGATAAGACTTGAGGTAAGACCTAATTCATAATTCACAATATCGCGCAGCCGCCACCAGCCGCCGCGCCATGGCGAAGGATAGTTTGTTCTGATATCATAAGGAGTAATTTCTTGGGTTGCCCGCACTTCCGAGGAATCAATATAAATCGGAGATGCGATATTACTACTTGCCATTTCGGAAAGCATTCCAATTTGATTATGCCATAACGAAGTTTCCGTAGCTCCTTCCCAATAAGCATCAAATAATGCCTGGTCAATAATACCCGTCTTCCCTTCTTTCTGAAGTGCTAGCGCGCTCATTCCTCCAAAAACTTGCTGCCATCGCCAAACCATTGGATTTACATTTGGATTGATCGGATCCATATAAGGAACTACAAATAAACGCGCACCATTACTTCCCATCTGATGCTCATCAAGCCATACTTGAGGGAACCATTCATGCCATGCAACTTTTACAACATTTCTGGTTTCAACAAGATTAAGAGCAAACCAATCGCGGTTGTCATCGTGTCCCGCATATTTATGATAAAGGAAAGGCATTGCTGAACCATCAAATTCGGTCTTAACATATTTATTGTACCAATCAACAACCATCGTTGTACCATCGGGATTAATTGACGGCATTAGTATGAACAAAACATCATTTAGGGCTTTGATGGATTTTTCCGGTGCTGTTCCGGCGGCAAGATTGTATGCAAATTCCATTGACATCTGTGACGATGCAATTTCAGTTGAGTGAATATTGCATGTAACAAGAACAACAACTTTTCCGTCTTTTGAAAATTGTTTTGCCTCATCCTCTGTTGTTACTCGGGGATCTGAAAGTTTTTTTACAATTGATTTGTATTTCTCCAAATTCTTTATGTTTTCTTCCGAACTGATAATTGCCATAAACATATCTGCACCAAGTGATGTCTTACCGATGATTTCGTAATGTATTTTTTGTGAGTTTTCAGATAAATATTTAAAATATTTTGAAATGGTCTGGTAATCCGCAATCTTATAATCGCTACCAACTTTGTAGCCAAGAAATTCCTCGGGTGATTTTAGAGTTTGAGAATTGACAGAGATGAATGGAACTAACAGCAGAACAAAAATGAGAAGACGACCCATGCTTCCTCCGAATTGATTTGAATTATTGGGATGATAATATGGAATTTATAAACAGGTAACAATCAAATTTTTGGCAACAGCATCTCTGCTGCTTTATCAATGATGTGAATTCTCTAATCCATACTTTTTAATTTTTGCAATAAGATTTACCCTTGAGATGCCGAGAATTGCAGAAGCTTTTGTTTTATTGTGGTTAGTAAATTCAAGCACCAATCCGATGTGACACTTTTCCATCTCTTCCAAAGATTGCGGAAGAATTTCTTTGTCTAATTCATGATAGCCGTTATTAATTCCCATGAAATAATTGGGGAGAGATTTTTTATGCAGTTCGTTGGTTGATTCAACAATAATTGCGCTGTTAATTAAATTCATCAGTTCTCTTACGTTACCGGGGAAAGAATATGTTTTTAGACAATTCAATAGTGGCTGTGAAATTTTCCCCACGTTCTTATTATACTTTTTGTTAAACTTTTTCAAAAAATAGTTCGCCAGTAATTCGATATCTCCTTTCCGTTCTCGAAGCGGCGGAATGCTGATTGAGTTTATATTCAGTCTAAAGAAAAGATCTTTTCTAAAATTGCCGTTTTTAATCTCTTCAAATAAATTTTTATTTGTCGCGGCAATGATTCTAACATCGGTCTTAATATTTCGAGTAGATCCTAATTTATAAAACTCTTCTTCCTGCAAAACTCTCAAAAGTTTGACTTGAATTGGCAATGACAGTTCACCGATCTCATCAAGGAATAAAGTTCCGCCGTTGGCTTCTTCTAAAAATCCGATCTTTTCGCTGGACGCACCGGTAAAAGCTCCTTTTTCATGTCCAAAAAATTCAGACGAGAAGAGTTCTTGCGCAAACGATCCGGCATTGACAGCAATAAATTTTTTTTCTCTTCTATCACTTATTTTATGAATGGCTTGAGCAATTAATTCTTTGCCGGACCCGCTTTCTCCCCATATTAAAACGCTGTTGTCTGTCAAAGCAAATTTTTCCGCATAAAGAAATATCTTAAACATTTTTTCGTCATTTGTTATAATATCTTTAAACGCTTCTTTATGTTTCAGATTGTTCAAAGATGAATAGCGCAAAGAATCAGTTTCTACTTCGTTAATCTTTTGCGATTCAAGAGATTCCTCGATTGTCTTAATCAGTTTTTCTTCTTCAATCGGTTTAAGCATATAGTCATAAGCGCCAAGCTTCATTGCGGAGATTGCAAGGTCAATATCTTCAACGCCGGTAAGCACAATTGTAGTAATATTTATTTTGTTGTCGCTGATATACTTTAGAATATCCAGTCCGGTAACATTAGGCATATCCATGTCCAGCAAAAGCACATCAAATTTTTCTTTACTTAATAGGCTGTATGCTTTTGTGCTGTCTTGAAGAGTTTTAATTTCATATTTACCAGTCTGCAATAAAAACACATTGAGAAAATTCAATACCGCCTGGTTATCGTCTACTAAAAGAATCTTTGCCATAATTATATGTTTTGATTAACTGGGAATCTGATAGTAAATTTTGTTCCGATTCCAACCTTAGAATCCACATCAATTTTTCCGCGGTGATCTTTTATTATTCCGTAAGTAATAGACAGTCCGAGACCGGTTCCGCCTCTATTACGTTTTGTTGTAAAAAAAGGATCGAAAATATTTTTAATCATATTCTCATCCATTCCGCTACCATTGTCTTCTACAATAAGAAGGACCTCTTTCTTTTTAGCATCGTAACCAGTTTTAATTTTAATAAGACCATTTCCGCCTTCAATAGCTTCGGAAGCATTCATTACTAAATTTAGAATAACTTGTTCTAGCTTATTGCTGTTACCGATGAATAATGGAATATTTTCATCAAGATCAATTTCTAAATCGGCGAATTTTTTAACATGCTTACTTGTAAGAGTAAGATTGTTTTTGATAATATAGTTCAAATCAACTTCTTCGATTAAAGAACCGTCATCTTTCTTTGCAAAGTTTCTAAGATCGCCAACAATTTTTTTTGTGCGGTTAGCGCCGTTTATCATGTCATCAACCAGTGTAGAAATGTTTTCTTTGAACAGATCATAATTCAAACGTGCAATTTTCAATTCTTTGTTCTTCGCATAATTTTCTTCAAGAATCGGGAAGATGTCTTGAAATGCTTCTTGAATAATTTTGAGATTGCCGAGAATGAATGTATTTGGATTATTTATTTCGTGAGCCACACCGGCAACTAATTTGCCTAAAGAAGCCAGTTTATATGATTGGAGCAATTGCGCTTCCATTTTTTTCTGGACAGTAACATCATGGCAGACTTCCAAAACACCTTCTACGCGTTCATCTTGATCTAGTATTGGATATGAACGCAGCATAAAATATTTATCATCAACTTCTCTTTCATAAGCAGTATGTTCCGCCGTTTCAAATGTTTTTTCAGTGGGGCATTTTTCACATCTTTGGTCCAAGTCAAATAATTTTTTGTAGCATTTGCCTGTATCGCCAATTCCGTCCTTGTTAGACATAGTAATATTAAATTCTTTGTCTATCACAACAATTTTATCTGTTATCGCGCTGAAAAATGTACGCAGTTTCGCTCTTCGGTTATTACATTCGTCAGTCAGTTTTAAGAGAGCTTCATTCTTAGCAAGAAGAATTTTTTGCTGCTTTTCCAGGTTAATTGTCTTTTCCGATTCTTCAATTGCACGTGCGAATTTATTTGCGATCTCATGAATCATTTTTTGTTCTTCTTCATGAAAATCGTATTTATGTTTTAGAAGGATTTTTATTTCGCCAAATTTCTTTTCATTAACATTTATTTCGGATCCCAGAAATGTTTTGATCTCTTTTTGATCCCATTCTTTATCGCCATAGGACTTCTTCCCCATTTCAAGATTTACAATTGTTTCATCCGGATATTGAAATCCCGCCTGAATGTGAGGTATACATTTATTAAATGATTCATCAAGCGGTCTTGAAGCTTCCAATTCCTTGCTAATATTATAAAGACACCGTAATTCTTTTACTCTTTCTTTAAGATCGTGTTCAATGTTTGTTATCTAGTCATTTTTTTTCTGTGTAATAATTTTGTTGATCTCTTCCATTAGTTCGTCCGCATCGAAAGGTTTTTCCAGAAATGCATCTACTTTCAAATCATCAATTTCGGCTTCCTCTAATTTATCGGCATACCCGGTAATGTAGATCATGGAAGTATTAGGATATTTTGCTTTAATAATCTTTCCGAGTTTAATTCCGTCAATATCAGGCAATTGTATATCGAGAACGATTGTGTCCAGGTTTACTTCATTCTTCTGATACAAATCAATTTTGTTCAATGCGCTGATTCCGTTTTCGCAAAGTTCAACGTCAATTCCTCTTTGATTCAGTCCAA
>JAKAMS010000196.1 GCA_021812745.1 Bacteroidota bacterium
CAACGTTAATATCGCCGCCGGATGTTTCAACGTGAGGATTAAAATTCTTTGGTGTCATTACTTCGACTCGGACACTTAAATTATTTCCGAACCAGCTGAACATTGATCCTCTTTTTTTGGCTATAACCTTTACTACGTCTCCTTCCTGATAGATATCAAACTTCATTTTGCTTTCTGCGCGGCTGTTGGCGAATATTTTCACATAAACTTCAGGTTTATCCCAGCTTTCCACTTTTACATCGGCGCCGCTTGTATTAACATAAACGCTCTGCCAGTCTTTAACCTGAAATGATTTCTCTCTAATCAGTTTCAGATTATCCGCAAGTGAAAGAGAAGCCGAAATCATAATTAATGAAATCACAACCAGCATCTTCTTAAGCAAATTGTATTGAATAGAACTATTCATAATTACCTCCGAATTAATTTGATTTACTGATTGTTTAGACTCCTCACTTTCCTGTTAAGTTACGCGTATTCCAAAAAAATCTTTTATGAAAAAAATCAATTTGTGCTATATTACCGGAAACAAATGAGGCATTTTTGATTAAATATCTGATTGTATTTATAGGCGCGGGTTTAGGAGGCGGGTTCCGTTATTGGGTCTCATCATTTGTTCAGAAACAATTTCCACCCTACTTTCCATGGGGAACGCTTACCGTAAATTTGATTGGCAGTTTTATTCTCGGCATGATGATCTTCGGTCTGGATGAAAAAGAATTGATCAGTCCTTCTGTAAAACTATTTATCGGAATAGGATTCTGCGGCGGCTTTACAACTTTTTCTTCCTTTTCGTTAGAAACATTTAATTTAATCCGAGACGCGGAATTTCTTTTTGCAGGATTAAATATTTTGGCAAACGTAGTTCTAACTATTCTTGGAATTTATTTTGCTTATTTAATCACAAGGTGATTTATGAAAATTGAAGGTGAAGCAAAACTGCTGAGGATTTTTTTAGGAGAAGCAGATAAAATTTCTCATCTGCCTGTTTACGAAAAGATTGTAACCGAAGCACGGAAGCAAAATCTTGCCGGCGCTACTGTTTATAAAGGCGTTATGGGTTTCGGCGGGAACAGCAGAATTCACAGCGCAAAAATTTTACGCCTCTCTGAAGATTTGCCGCTGGTTATTGAAATTGTGGACGAACTAAAAAAAATTGAAGAGTTTATTCCGACAGTTGAAAAGATTTTTGAAGAAGCTAATTGCGGCGGACTTATTACAGTTGAAAAAGCCGAGATCATAGTTTATAAATCAACTAAAAAGTAAAAACTCTATATGCGGAATAAATTTCTTTCAGCGTTCCTAATAATTATTTTTTTTCAGTCATCTCTCTTTTCTCAGAATATATATAACCTTTCACAATTCGGTGATGAATCATTCCGCTTTATTAAGCAGCCGTTGAAATGGGAAAGTAATGATTGGATTAAACTTGGTTTGTTCAGCGCCGGAACTATTTTATTGATGCAAGCAGATAAGCCAATACAAGATGCGTTGTTGAAAGATCGAAGTTATAACAATAGCTTTCCTATTGAAGCCGGAAGAATTTGGGGCGAAGTTTATCCGACCGTTATCATAGCCGGAGCTTTTGGTTTACACGGATTAATTGCCAACGATCCTTCTTCAAAAAAAATCGGGTTCGAAATTGTGCAGACTGCTCTTTACGCCGGTGCTATTACCACTTTTCTTAAATTTGCTGCAGGCAGAGCAAGACCATTTGCAAATAAGGGTTCTGCAACTTACCATCCGTTCACAATTTTTGATGATGATTTTCATTCACTGCCGTCAGGACATGTAACGCTTGCGTTTTCACTTTCAACAGTTCTTTCTAAAAATGCGAAAACAGATTTCTTAAAAATAATTGCTTATCTGCCTGCTGTGTTAACTGCTGTATCGAGAGTTTATCAGAACAATCATTGGACCTCCGATGTTTTTGTTGCCGCATCAATTGGATATTTTGTTGGCGATTGGGTTACACGGCAGCATGAAGAGAACGATTCTCCGGTTCAGACTCCTTCAATCTTTCCGCTGGTATTAAGAATTAAATTGTAAAAACGTGAAACGGGAAAGGTGAAACGGGAAACGAAAGGTTTTCCATCTCACGTTTTCCGTCTTCCGTTTCACGTCTTCCACAATCAGCCAAATTGTTTTTCAAAATAGATTAACAGCATTTCCAATAACTCAAAGATCATTTACGGCGAACCTTAAATCATTTCCAACTGCTTTTTAGCACTTTTCAATGACTCCAAAATAATTTCAGATGGTTAAAAATGGTTTCTAATGAGTCAAAAATGATTTCCATCACACCAAAAATGATTTCTAAAGGAGTATAAATGATTTCCAGCACACCAAAAATGGTTTCTAAAGGGGTAAAAATGATTCCCAGCACATCAAATATTGTTTTTAGGTTGTTATATATATGTGCAAATGCACCGGATATTGTTTCAAGAAGAAATAAATAAGCTTTTTAGAGAGATTTAATCATTTCATGAGAATAAATGAAGCTTTCTAAAAAAGTGACTGTTGAGGCAAGCGTAATTCTCCGCAAAGATGTAAAAGTATTAGTTCTTTTATCATTCTTTTGTCCTATTGAAGTTATCCCTTTATGATTAGCATCTTGTTGCAGTATTAATGGAAGAATGTAATAGAAACAATAAATGAAAAAATCTGTTTGTAAAAACAGATCGGCAATAAAAATCGGTATTAAAAAAAGGAGTATCTAATATGAAACAGATGAAAAGAAATTTAATGCGTACGGCGCTGCTGTTTAGTTTTTTCACAATATCTCTATTCATTTTCGGCTGTTCGGATCAATCATCCCCGTCAAGCGGACAGGGGCAAATAATGGTGACAATGGTTGACTCTCCGGCAGATTTTGAACATGTGAATATTGTTGTAACCAGAGTTGAAGTTCACAAAGCAGGAGCCGATTCAACGAGCGGATGGACTGTAATTAATAATAATTCGGCGACTTATGATCTGCTCACATTAAGAAACGGTGCAAGTGCCGTTCTCGGCAATACCACGCTTGATGCCGGGCATTATACACAAATAAGATTAATAGTTGGTACCGGATCCACTGTTGTAGTCAACGGTATGTCATTCAACTTAAATGTACCGAGCACGGGGATAAAGTTGAATCACGAATTTGATATAATGGATGGAACTCTTTACGCGCTGACTTTAGATTTTAATGTTGATCATTCAATACATCAAACCGGAAACGGTCAATATATGCTGGTTCCAACTATTAGATTAGTACCGGTAGTAACATCGGGAACAATTTCCGGCAATGTAGCGCCTATCAGCGCGGCATCTTCCGTATTTGCTATAAGCGGAACAGATACTGTCAGCACAATAGCGGATGCTTCAACGGGCGCATTTAAGTTAATGGCTTTGCTTCAGGGTACTTATACTGTAAAAGTAGTATCAAAGAATGTTCTTTATAACGATAAAACAATTGCTAATGTTTCTGTTACCGCAAAACAGAATACAGATCTGGGAACGATTAATCTAACTTTGAAATAAAATGATAAACAAGTAAAGAAGTTTATGCTGAGGCCGTCTCAAAAGTAATATTTTGTTATATAATCGCCCGCGGATGACGCGGAATAAATTGATTTTCGCAGATTATTTTATTGTATCATTACTTTTGAGATAACCTCATTTATTTTAAAGACCGTGATTCAATATTTATTTTTCCGCTAATGGGGTGAAGAAGTTCGTTCTGCAATTTGGACTGATTGTATGGTCCCGAATTCTCCGCTTAAATTTTCTTTTGAATAGTTTCAATTTTGTTTTAAGTTGCAAATGACAACAATGGCAAACCCGCAATGGGGAAACAAATTTTAAATAGCTTTTCCTTTACAGTCTCAAATAAATTCTCGCAGTAAAATTTTATATAGATAAAAAACATTCTTATTCACGGATTAGAAATAGGCACTCCCCTATTTTAGAATAGTGCGGGGATGGAATGTTTAAAAACCGATTCTGTATAAATAATAGTTAGGATACAATTATGGATAAGAGAATTAGAAAAAATGAAATTTGCATAATTGGTCTTCCGAGATGTGATTATGTATTTTCTTCTACACGCTCATGCTTTATTGCATACGGTTTTGAAGATAGTCCTCTGGAAATGAATATTCTAAAAGCAATTTTAGAGTCAAAAGATATTGAATGTGTCGAAGCTGGCGGGAAATTAGCACCTGCGCAAAGTGCCTTTTGTGCCAAAATCTGTTCTAAAATTATCACATCACAGTTTTGCATAGTTTTATTAAATAATCGCGAAGAAAAAGAAATTGAAATTCCGAATGCAAATGTGAATATGGAATATGGGTTAATGTTAGCCTTTAATAAATATGTGATTCCTTTCCAACGCAAAGAACAAAAGTTACCTTTTAATGTAGCTGGTCTTGATACAATAAAATATACAAATAATGATTTCAAAAGACTTGCAGAAGAGGCGATTGAAGATGCCATAGAAAAAACGAAACAAGAAACCCCATTAGATGCTGGTATTGATCAAGTTCTTGATACTTTCTTACTTCTAAAGAAAACTACATTTGCAAGTATTGAAGATGTTGGTGAGCGCCAAATATTTGAATTGGGAAGGAAGTTTGGTTTTTACTTACTCAATGATTTTAGTGGATTTACTTATACATTTTTAGGGAATTTCACAAATTTGAGAGCCGAAACTTCATTATGGCGCATAAGACTACTTAACGAATTGTGGAATGAAAGAATAAAGTCAGTTCCAGATAGGATTAAACTTGGGGTAGCTTCTAAAGAAATGATTCCGTTGTTAGTAGAAGTCTTATCAAAAATGCAAATATGGGTTATTGTTAATAGTAAAATTGAAAAAGAAAAAATAAATAATGAATTAATAAGTAATCCAGTCAATTTTCATTACGAGATATTCACTTCTGAAGAAGTGAGAAATGAAGTAGAAAAATATCTTTAAAGATGTGACCTAACCCGCGTTTCAGCCCGACCGCTTCTCTGCCTAGGGCGGATAAATTCGAATCGGTCGTAGTGAAAGATTATTTGGTTTGGTTTTTCAATCCGCCGCGGCGGAAAGCTTTTCTTAAAAGTGTGATTGCAAAAGAAAACTGACCCGCCCAAAAGACGGCGGGCAAGTTTTAAAAATAAAGTTGTGTTGGTAATTGCTGCATTGTTGTTCTGGGCTTCGGCTTAGGCGCAAAGTCGTTATATGGCAAAAATAAATTGAAAGTATAAATGAGATAGACTATATTTGGTCTAAAAAAGGACTGTGATATGAGAATGAGTGAAGCGGTAAAATCAATCAGTTTTTTAAAAGCTAATGCTGCTAATATGATTGAGGAAATCAATAAAAATCAAAAAACTTATGTTATTACTCAAAATGGTGAAGCAAAAGTTATTGTTCAAGACATAAAAGTTTATGAAAAGACACAAGAGACAATGGCAATGTTA
>JAKAMS010000197.1 GCA_021812745.1 Bacteroidota bacterium
ATGAAGCGGAGCTAAAGATTTTATCGGCGTAGCTTTCATATTTAGACTCTGTTGTAATTCTTGCAAGACGTAACAGATTATGGGCAAACACAGAATTAGCCGAAGGAATTGCGCCGTCATAATATTCCTTTGTTCTGACTATCAGTTTTTCACCATAATCGGGAGTGAAGAAAAACCCACCAGTAGTTTTATCCCAGAAATGTGTTATAGATAATTCAGTTAAATGAATTGCTCGCTCAATATAAGCCGCTTTGAAAGTTGATTCATACAATTCAAGAAGAGCCCATATTACAAATGAATAATCATCAAGATTTGCAGTCAAATTCGCTTCGCCGTTTCTGTACCTGTGTAGTAATTTTCCTTCTGCTGTCGTAAGCTCTTTAAGTATAAAATCAATTGCTCTTTCAGCCGCCGCGATATATTTAGAATTACTAAATACTCTTCCGGCTTTTGCGAGCGCCGCAATCATTAAACCGTTCCAATCAGAAAGTATCTTATCATCTTTGTGCGGATGAATCCTTTCCTTGCGGTATTCAAAAAGCTTAACCCGAATATTCTCTATTCGTTCTTCATCAATAAAATTTGTTCCGGTTGAAACGGCAAGATGCAAAATATTTACACCTGTATTCTGATGCGTTGATTCTTCTTTGAAATTACCATCTTCGTTTGTATTAAAAACTGTGGAGGCATATTCAGCATCTTCATTCCCAAGTAGTTCTATTAATTCTTGTTGGGTCCAGAGATAAAATTTACCTTCAACACCTTCGCTATCGGCATCTTCGGCGGAATAAAAACCGCCATCGGCGGAAGTCATATCACGTAAAATGTAAGTAACAATTTCATCTGCAGTTTTTTTGAAATTACCATTACCGGTTGTCTGATATGCCTCTGTATAAGCCATTAATAGAAGTGCTTGATCGTACAACATTTTTTCGAAGTGCGGCACAAGCCATTTTGCATCAGTTGAATATCTGTGAAAACCAAAACCAACTTGATCAAAAATTCCGCCATGCCTCATCTCGATCAAAGTTTTGGTCACAATCTCAAGTGCTTGTTGAGTTCCGGTTTTTTCCCAGTATCGGAGAAGAAACATCAAGTTGTGTGGTGAAGGGAATTTTGGTGCTGTTCCAAAACCGCCGTGTGTTGAGTCAAATCGTTTTTCAAAATTCAGGAATGCATCATTAAAAATTGCACTACTTAATTGTTCTGAATCAGAAGCCAAGTATGATTCTTTAAGATAATTTGTTATTTCTTCGGCGCTCTCTTTAATATCTTTTCGTTTTGTTTTCCATGCATCATCAATTTTCATAATTAAATCTTTCAATCCAATTCTCCCGTACTTGCTCTCTTTGGGAAAATATGTTCCAGAGAAGAAAGGTTTTTTATCCGGCGTCATAATAATTGATAATGGCCAGCCGCCGTTTCCGTTCATCATTTGACAAACCATCATGTAGATGTTATCAATATCGGGTCTTTCTTCGCGGTCAACTTTTATTGAAACAAAAGTTTGATTCATAAGAAGTGCGGTTTCTTCATCTTCAAATGATTCATGTTCCATTACATGGCACCAGTGACAAGTTGAATAACCGATCGAAAGAAAAACCGGTTTATCTTCTCGTTCTGCTTTTTCAAATGCTTCAGAGTTCCACGGATACCAATCAACCGGGTTATAAGCGTGCTGTAAAAGGTAGGGACTTTTTTCGTTGATCAGCCGGTTCGGTTTCGGGTTATTTAAATCCATTCTACAATTCTTTCTAGACTAAAACCGTGTGTACTACATGTAAGTTCACTACTTGGAAATATTATGGTTGACGGTTTCGTCCTCTTGTCAGCATTCCAACAACAAGTGCAAAAACTGCCGAGCCGATAATTGACCATACAAATGGAAATTCTCTTCCTTGAACGCGTATTGTGTAGAACATCGGCAGATCCAATTCATTTGCAATTAAAGGACCAAGCCACGCGCCGATAAATCCAATAATGATTGAAACAAAACAACCGCCGAGTGAATAACCTGCAATGCTTTGACCGATTGCGCCGCAAATTGCAGCTATAACAAGCAGTAAAAGAAATCCTCCAAGTGACATAATTGTAACTCTATTTTATTTACACATAATTAAACTAAACAAAATTAGCTCTAGAAGAAAGATGGTTTAAAATTGCCGGCTTTCCTCACATCTTTATTTTAGAAAAAGACGGAAAATTTTTATTCTCTAAAAACACAAGTGAACTTGAAAAAGAGAAATCTTACGACGCGGAAGAAATCATGACTTTCTTAAAAGAGTGGGCGCCTAAGAAAGAGAAATCGTAAAAGTTTTATTCTTAAATTCCTCTTAATATTTTTGCGGGGAGTTTAAGTAACGCGCCTAATAAATCAAATACGCCATCCACAGCAATTCCAACCATTCTAAATGGAAGAAGAAATAGCCAGACTATCGGATAGAGCACCAACACAAATATTGCCAAAGGCGCGCAGAAAAAGAGCAATACTAACCATAAAATAATTTTCATCTAATTTCTCCTTTAGGTTGGAAGACAAATTTTAGCGCGGACCAATTTTCATCAATTGAACAAACCTTTGTATCAACAAGACCGTTCATCCGACCAATCTCGCGTACCACGCTGTCATTCAAGTCGGAAATATGACGGGAATTTCTCTTTGGCCATGAAACCCAAAATGCGCCGGTTTCTTTTATGTAATTTTTCAGTGTTGGAAGCTCAACCATCAATTCCTTTTTAGACCTTGTGAAAAGATGAATCAAATCAACCGGTTCTATAAGTCGCTTATGAAAATGGATCTTATCATAAATTCCGTTGAACGAATCTATGAAATTGTCTGGCTCGTTAATAAGTTTAATCTGATATCCTTCTTTTATCCCTAGTTTCTCGTGAAGCGGTATTCCGTTCATGATATTCATTTAATTTTTCCTTTCGCATCTTTAGACGAAGCAAACAAACAAATGGTTAATAGGAGAAAATTTTTTATATAAGGAGAAACTTAAAAAAGTAGTTATTTGAAAGGGTAATTTGGACTATTCTTTAATACCTATTACTGAAGTAAAAGTTAATCTTAGCGGAAAAACTATTTGCGGATCTTCTTTTATGGCATTTTTTAATTTGTTCATCCCAATTAAATATTCTTCTTCACTTAGAGATGCAAGCTGTGATGATTGGTCTTTCCGCAAAAAGGAATCATTAAATAGATCGCTTCCGGTTAAATCATTTTGAATCCGCTCGACAGTTTTCATTTCTATTTGTTTCAAACCTGCTTCATTCATCCAGATTGTAATATCTTCTAACGAGGGAAATCTTTGCAAATCTTTCTCGTATGTGCCTTCAAAATAATCATAGATATACCATTTATCATTTTTGTCCCGCGGATCAAAGCCAAACAGAGCAAACATTCCGTTCGGTTTCAGAAGATGCGAGGAGTTCAGTATGAATTCTTTTTTATTATCGAACTGATGAATTGCGTTTACACAGAAGATCAAATCGAATTTGCCATTAACAAATGGAAGGGAATTAGCATCAGCGCGAATTAATTCTAATTTGTTATTGCGCTTCTTCGCTTCTTTCAACATTCCAGCAGAATAATCAACTCCGAATTTATGTAGGTCAAGAAGATTCAATTCATTTAACCAATGACCGGTCCCGCATCCGACTTCAAGAATGTTTTTCGATTTAGTCTTGGAGAGAATGTCCATCAGAGCTTTGCTGATTCCTGGCATAGGATTAATTTTATAGCGCAAATTATAGTTAGGCGAGAGTTTGTCGTAATCGGTTTTCATTTTCATGTTAAAAAAAATCCCGCCAAGAGGCGGGATGCAAGTAGTGGGACAAGTATCCCTATAATAATTTTAAAATTAGCCCTAAGGGCAAATACAATATAAGAGAATCATAAATTAAAAAAAATATTACCAGCGTTTTCCGCCACCGCCACCGCCGCGATTTCCACCGCCGCCGCCACGGTTTCCGCCACCACCACCACCGCGTCTGGTGTCTGTTTTAGGGCGTGCTTCGTTGACAACGATTTTTTTGCCTTTAACTTCTTTGGTATTAAGCTCTTCAATTGCTTTTGTGCCTGCAGCTTTGTCATTCATTTCTACAAACGCAAAACCTTTTGATTCGCCGCTAAACATATCGCGTATAATTTTTACGCTTGCTACTGCGCCGAATTCTTTGAAAAGACCTTCTAAATCTTGTTCGGTTGCTTGCTGGGATAAATTACCTACGTAAATGTTCATCACTTACTCCTTTTGTTGTTTTTATTTCCCTGACAAGAAATTAAATAACCGATTTGCGATCCGACTCAAGACGAGTTAATGGATATAACGTATATGACGGAGGTTAAATTGGATAAGGAGAAAATGAATTGATGTGAAGATTCTCTTCCATCTAATTTAGAATCGCTAAATAAATTGTTGCTCAGAGTTAAAATTTAAGAACTTAATTCCTTGATGAGCGTGGAATTATTGTTTCGCTTACGTTCAATATTTTATTGCACGTATAATAATTTCAATAATAATTGAAATCTCTTTTAACAGTCTAAGTGCGGGGCCGACGAGACTCGAACTCGCGACCTCCTGCGTGACAGGCAGGCGTTCTAACCAACTGAACTACGACCCCGTGAAAGAACAAGCCGTTTTTAAGGGCGGACAAAAATAGTAATTAAAGTATATCCAAAGCAAGAGATTATAATTTTTCTGTTCCGAAACTTACACCCACCGCACTTGCGGCTAATACCGCTTGATCTTTGGGTTTAACCAACTTCTGGCGTGCAATTGCATCTACAATTCGGACACTTTTAATTTCTGCTCCTTTTAAAGCAACCATCTTTCCAAATTGTTTTTTAACTGCGAGTTGAATAGCATTTGTTCCAAATTTTGTGGCTAATATTCTATCGTATGGCGACGGGCTTCCGCCTCTTTGCAAATGTCCAAGTACTATGTAACGCGTTTCTAATCCCGTTTTTTCAGATATCATCTTTGCAACATACTCTCCAATTCCGCCCAGTTGGATCGGATCGGTTCTTCGGATGTCTTTTGCCTTGGTAATCAAAGTTCCATTTTTGGCTTTGGCACCTTCTGCAACACAAACAAGACTAAATCTCTTTCCGCTCATATTTCTCCGAAGAACTCTATCATAAACAACATTCCAGTCGAATGGAAGTTCAGGAATTAATATTATATCTGCGCCGCCGGCTAAACCGCCGTTTAGAGCAATCCATCCCGCGTATCTTCCCATTACTTCTATAACCATTACACGGTGATGAGCTGAGGCTGTTGTATGAAGACGATCTAATGCTTCCGAGACAACTGATATTGCGGAATCGTGTCCAAATGTTTGATCGGTTGCTTCAAGGTCATTGTCAATTGTTTTCGGGACACCAATAATATTCATTCCCATCTTACTCAGCTTATCTGAAATATGCATGGTTCCATCGCCGC
>JAKAMS010000198.1 GCA_021812745.1 Bacteroidota bacterium
TTAGTTCTCGGGTTTGAATTTTATCCTTACAGTTTTGTTGAAGTGAAACCGCAGTTCAGAATCAACATGAGCGATCCCAACCAGAAGAGTAATTCAGTAGTGGTGCAATTTCATTTTTGGTATTGAGGAAGTGTTTTCAGTAAAGGCGACAAATTACAGCCGCCCTTCTTTCATCTTTCGCTGTATATCGCATGATACTATTTCATCAGCAGCATTTTCTTGGTGATTGAATTTGTACCAGATGTTAAATTGTAGAAATATACTCCGCTTGGTAAGTTGCTTGCATTGAACTCAACTTCATATTTACCCGCTTCATAAATGCCTTCCGCAAGAATTTGAATTTCTCTTCCCAGTACGTCAAACACCTTTAATTTGATCTCACTCTTCTGCGGAAGCGAGAAACTAATCTTTGCTGTTGGATTGAACGGGTTGGGATAGTTATCATATAATGCTGTTTCTTTTGGCAGAACTAATATTGTCTCAAGATTTCCTTCTTTCTGTAAGCTGGTTTTTTCATATCTGCCGACGGTCTTTAATATGTATGCTGTATTATCGTTATTAGTATTTTGCTTTGTTTCATATTTGAATTTTATTTCTTCACCAGGAAGAATGTCTCCGTATTGTTTATCTGCTGCTGCAAACAATGAAGCAATTTCTCCGGCTTTGCCGTGTTGAGCACTTAAAAGATTCAGTTTTTCTGCCTTTGCGGTTTTCTCATTTTTTACTAGTGCAAAATAATCTAAGACCAGGTCTTTACTAAATGCTATTTCTATATCACCAGACGGAACAACTTTTATCTTTTTGCATACAGTACTTAGTTGGGGGCGGAAATAATATAAATCACTTAAGTTATTGTTGGCTACAGACAACTCTTCTGCATTATACAATTGTGCATAAAAAACGCTGTATAATTCTTCAGCATTTCCCGGGTACTTGATTTTCATTCTGTCACCTTTTTTAACCGTCAATTTTAAACTATCCTTGTCTGCAAGTATATTGGTTACATCCAGACTGCCATTTAGGATAATCTGATTGGGCGTCGCAAGTTTCTTGTAGTTTACCACTTCACCTTCTTCAGTAACCGCGATAAATTCATTTGGGTTGGCTTTAACTTCCCACAATTCTACTTGATCTAAATCGGTATGACCTTTTGCTTGATCTGCTTCGTGTATTGAAAATTTAACCACATTACCTGCCTTGCCGTCAGTCTGGTTTTCCGGGGTGACTTCTTTATTAATCAAGTAATAATCCGTTACATCAACGCCGGGATTATCTACCGAAGAAACCAAGACCGGGTTTTCATCCGTTAGTACTCCGTTAGTTGCAAATGCAAGACTTGCAGGACCATAACCGTAAAGGGCTGTATGCAACTGGTATGTTTTTGTATCTGATCCGTAAGGATTTGAAGCTGTGCAGGTTATAAAAATACCATGGCTTGTATTATAAGGAAGATAATAATGTACTTGACAACTGCTGCCATTGGGTGTAAGGACAACAGTCATTGCTGGGTAATGTGTTTCCGACCATGAATATGTCATGGGTTCAGTTCCCTGTGAAAGATGAGTATATACGTATCCTGTTCCTCCATTGTAAAGCGGATCTGGATCTTGAGAGAAGTAAGCTATTATTGGTGGGAGAGGTGCTACGTTTCCAAGATTTGGTTTATATTGTCCAACAATAGCGTCCATTCGATCACGTTGTCCTGCCGTAAATTCATACATGCAAGGATCATTTGTATAATTCAAAAAGTTATGTATAGGATCAAGTCCGGTCTGAGGACATGTGTCGGAATTATTTGGACAGCCATAGTTGACTTGATGATAGGGGGTATCGTCAACAGCATCGCCAGGGGAATTACAGCCATTCTGGAATGTATGATAAAGGCCTAAATAATGTCCAACTTCATGAACCTATGTTGAGGATCCACTGCAAGGGAATTAGTCATGTTAGTTTCTGATTGGGAAAGACGGCTCGAATTATGCCATGAATCATTTTGTGTTCGTGTAATCCCAAATAAATAGAATGAATACCTTGTTCCAGAATATGAATTATTCATTACATTGATTTGCTCTTGAAGTTGACTATCTGATACATTACCGTTTCCATTACTGGCATAAACAACATGAAAAATCACCGGTATGCTTATGTTACTTGAAATCTTATATAAAGCATTTCCATTGATAACCTGTGAGGCATCGGGTGTCGCACAACGTTGTATTTGGCTAAAGCATATTTGATAAAAAGAAATCAAATACAAAATGATAATAATAAAGATGTGCTTTTTCATTTTTCCCTCTATGTTTAAATTTATAAGACTGTGTTGAAGATTTTGTTAAGATATTTAAGAACAATTGCTTAAAGCTGCTGTAATATTATTTTAAAAAGTTTCCACCGACCAGAATATTCTGGTGTTTTCAACTGCTTTTGTTTTACAATAAAAAATAATTGAGGGTTATCTAAAAAAGTATTTGTGTTAATGAAATGAAGAGTATCCGCTTTTAAAGTGAAACTCCCAGAATAATTTGTGTTTTGTGCACTATAATTGGAACCGATGCTATCAGGGATATATAAATAACCTTTTACTTTATAATCTGAGGTCAACTCTGCAGTTAAGTTCCCACCCTTTGCAAGAATATCAACACCCCCATCAAGTTGGCCTGGTTCAAAGAATGTAACAGCTTTATATGAACCATAAAATTGATCATTCTCGGGTAAATTTTTCTCATTACATTTAATAAATAATATGAACAATGTAATAAAGAATAAATAAGTCAAAACCCTTTTTAATAGTAACATTGATTCCTCCTACTAAAATTTTACTTGCCGTCAAGGTCCAACCTTGACCATTATCATTTATTTCGCCGGCTGCTCTTCTGCTTTCTTCGCATCTTTCTTTCCGCTCACTGCCCAAGGGGATTTAAACACTTCCAAATCAGCGGCGCTGTCTGCGTATGCTTTTCTTCCCACTTTGTTTATGTCGTTCACACGGTCATAGAGTTTTTGGTATGCAGCGATACGTTCTTGAGTGTACTGCGGACGGTTTTTCTTCAAAGTCTCCTGGTCGTTATTTAACTTGTCAATTGCGGCAAATAAAGTTTCTCCCTGCTGTTTGTAACCGTCCGTCATTCCTTTTTCTTTCAGCTTTGCTTCGTACTTATCTATCAAGTTGCAAATGTTGGGAATCACTTCCAGCATAGTTTTTTCATCGCGCTTAGCTTTGCCGAATTTAACCAATGGAAATTCTTTTGCCGCTTCCGGATTATCCGGGAATGCAAGTTCCATTCGCAGCTTCACGCCGTCTCCCCACTTGCCCGCTTCTGCTAACTTTACATTTTTCTCTACGGTAGTAACTTCCATTTTCTTTGTATACTCTTCATCGCTCATGTAATGCGACGCAGTTAGAATCTCCGCATCGAAGCCGTCAAAATAGGCGGCGTCCATGCCAAACTGAGCCAGCCTTTCTTTGGCTCTTCCTATTCCGGAAATTGTTTTTGCCGTCTCAAGAATATCTTGTTCGGGCACAACTAACTTTGCTTTCTTTGCCATTTGAAACCTCCCTCTTAATTGTTTTTGGCTGTTTATTATTAACCGTACTTGGAATAAATCTTATTTATCTTCTACTATACTTTCATCAGCTAGGAATACAATTTCATAAACTTTCCCTAAGCTCGTAAGTACTTGGAATATGATTTCAGCATCTTTCCACATGCCTGCAAACACCCGGAATGTGATTTCTTATACTTTCCCTATGCTTGCAACTACTTGGAATATGATTTCAGCATCTTTCCACATGATTTCAAGTACTTTCCCTATGCTTGCAACTACTTGGAATATGATTTCAAGCATTTTCCCAATGATTTCACTGCCTTGGAATGCTCTAAAAAGGACTCTAAATGCCTTTTAAGGATCATTTTCCGCTTAAATTGAATCTTTTGCAATTTTGCTGCTATGTATGTGAAAGTATTAATAGTTCTTTCGGAAGGTTTATTTTGAGTTAAATAGAATCTGGTATTTCTAACTAACCAAAACAATGTTGAGGAAAAATGTAAGAAGGGGCGTTCAAAGTTAGTAAGAAAAGAAAAAGGTTCTGCCTTTTTGCAAACGCCTAATCGGTATGAAATAATAGTAGTGATAAAGGCTCCCGTAATTTTTAATCAACTTGATCTTTGGATTTCATCCCCGAGAGTTACCCTATAGTGATGTTGAAATCTGGAATTAATGTATTGTTGATACTAACGCAAGTCAAGATAAAAAATGCTGCATCTTTAGAGGGTGTGTGATAATTCTGTTTTGTTGAAAAAATGTTTCAATTTTATTTTAAAAACGAATCCCAAATTCTTTTGACGCCCTATTTTCACACACCCTCTTTAGTAATGGGTCTTATACGATTTTGTATATAGCTTCATCAAATTCTTTAATTAATTTTTTCATCAAATCTTTAACAGAAAGAATTTCTTTTATCAATCCGGCGCCCTGACCCGCTTCCATCATTCCGTTTTGTTCATCTCCCTCAAAAATTCCTAACCGTTCTCGTTTCTCTCCGAGTAATTCCAAAAGTTTTTGTTTATCTGCACCATTGGCTTCTGCCTGATAAACAGTTTTTGTGAATTCATTTTTTATCATTCGTGCCATTCCGATCTTTTTCAAGACTAGAATTGTGTCGTTATCTTTTGCTTCAACCACTTTTTGTTTGTAAACGGGATGAGCGGAAGATTCTTCCGTTACGGCGAAACGTGTTCCGATTTGCACTCCTTCGGCGCCGAGTGAAAGTGCCGCAAGAATTCCGCGACCGTCTGCGATTCCGCCGGCTGCAATGACTGGAATTTTCAAAGCGTCAACGAGTTGGGGTATCAAACAGAAAGTTGTAATCTCATCGGCGCCGTTATGTCCGCCCGCTTCAACGCCTTCACCAACAACCGCATCGCAGCCGACACTTTCCGCTTTGAGCGCATATTTTAATGACGGCACAACGTGAACAACTTTAATGTCATTCTTTTTCAGTTGATCAATAAATTTGCCGGGATGACCCGCTGATGTGAAAACAATCGTTACGTTCTCTTCAATCACTGTGTTAATCAATTCTTGCGCATCGCCTCTAAGCAACGGTACGTTTACTCCAAATGGTTTTTCTGTTGCGGCGTTACATTTTCTTATGTGTTCTCGTAGCAGATCCTGTTTCATTGAACCGGAGCCAATCAATCCTAACGCGCCATTGTTAGATACGGCAGATGCAAGTTTCCATCCGCTTGCCCATACCATTCCTGCCTGAATTATTGGATACTCAATTTGAAGAAGCTGGGTTATTCTGTTCTCAATTTTCATTTTGATTTCAATTTGTTGGATTCAAATCTTGTTAAATGAATTCTCTTAATCAAGGTTTGATAAACGCAGACCTATTAATTAAATTAGCGGAGCGTTTTAATAAA
>JAKAMS010000199.1 GCA_021812745.1 Bacteroidota bacterium
CACGGCTGTTATTATACTTTAGCAGCGCTTTATCAAAAAATTATTTTTTCTTATCCTAATATTCCAATCTTTACTGTTGGCGATTTAGTGGATAGGGGAAACCACAGTTGTGAAGTCTTCAACTTTATTCTTGAGAATAATATAACTTTTACGCCCGGCAACCACGATTATATGTTCTTCCATTTTTTTAAAGAACCGCAAAGTGTTTTTGCTCGCTCATGGTTTTTTAACGGCAATGAATCAACTTTAGAATCGTATGAAAACCGTGAAAAAGAAATGTTCCAGCACGTTGAAGCAATTAGGTTAGCGCAACTTTATTACAATTTACCCGATTGTTTTATCTCCCATGCGGGAATTTCTGCTCAGTATGAAAAATATCTTCCTCCTAATTTCCGCGATAATCTTGATGTTGTTGATTCATATATTAAAAACGATTTACGCAGCGACCGCGGAATTTTATGGACGCGCGATTCATTGCTGAATATTGGCAAATTGCAAATTGTTGGTCACACCACCAAGCATGAAATAACTCTAGTTGAAGACTCGAATACTGCATATATTGATACAGGAGTTTTTCTTGGCAATAAATTGAGCGCGGTAATTGTTCATGAAAACAATATTATAGCTACTCTTGAAGAAAAGACTCACATGGAAGATATTATCAAATATTAATTCTATTGTGAATACTATTATCCGGCGGGTCCTCTTTACCGGTGAAAATAAGCGGGGAAATTTTACCCAAAAAAAAGATTGCCAATTGATTATTTTTTGATAAATTTTGACTCGGAAAAAGGAGGAGGTTCTATATAGATTTTTTCTACGATTAATAATTATTCGCGAGACTACCATTTCTCTACTCAAAAATAACTTTCATTTGGGATTCAAACTTATTTTGGTTCCCTTTTTTATTATTGCCGTTTCTGTTTTCTTTGGTTTCAGAGATTCAGATAATCTGTTAAGCAAACCGCTTCTGTTTGATGACTCCATCAATCATTTTTCTCCTGTTAATAACTTAAGCACGTTGGCGGGCAAATCTATAACTAATTCTCATGCTAGTTTTGAATTGCACGGTTCGTCATTTGGTATCCCCGATTCGACAGAGAAATCAAAAGTCTCTCCCGATTCAACAAAGAAATTAAAAACTACTCAGGATTCAACATTAAAGACCAAACTAACTTTAACCGGCGATTCCACAAAAAATTTGAAAACTATTGGTAAGCCGGATTCTGCTAAATTAAAGACTGCTCGAACGAATGATTTAACCCCTAAAATAGACTCCGCAAAACAAACTGTTAAAGTTTTAGAGAAGGATTTGCTAAAAACAAAAATTTCCATTGCTGATTCAATCAGCGCAAAAACCAAACTCGATTCTCTAAATCGAATAGCTGCAATGTCAAAAGATTCAACGGCGCGGTTGGAATATTTCCATTATCACCGGGATGATTATCCATACGTTCCATTCAGAGAGAAAAAACCTTCCAGCTTTTTTGTTCTGCCGTCTCAAGGCACAATTACCCGTTTGACAACATTAGATTCAACAGCAACTAAAGTTACAATTCAGGAATTGATGGGTGGAAAGTCATTTCGTCCGCAGCTTCAAATGCCTCTTGATGTTTATACCAAACTTAAACTTGATGCCATAACACGTGAATTATGGGAAGCGAAAGCTCATGAATATAAATTGGTTGATAAGAAGAAAGATCTAACTCAATTAATTACCGATATAACAAATATTGATATACCGCTGCCAAGCACCCCGTTGTTAAGTATTTTTGGACCGCCAAAAATTAATTTGAAGATCAATGGACAAGTTGATATTCACGGCGCATGGAGAAATGAAACAACAACCGGAATCACTACATCGGCACTTGGAAATACACGCAACGAACCGGATTTTAAACAGACGGTTGCAATAAATCTTGCCGGAACAATCGGAGACAAATTAACTCTTGGCGCTGATTGGAATACTGAGCGGCAATTTCAATATGAGAATCAACTTAAACTAAAGTACACCGGTTATGAAGATGAAATAATTCAGAGTATTGAAGCCGGAAACGTTTCGCTTCAAACTTCTCCTTTGGTCGGCGGCAGCGAAGCACTCTTTGGCGTTAAAGCACAATTTAAGATGGGACCATTCAGTTTAACAGCTCTTGCTTCTCAAAAGAAAAGTGAAATTAAAGAGGTTTCTGTCAGCGGAGGAGCCAAATCTCAAACGTTTGAAATTCATGCTTACGATTATTCGCCAAACCACTTCTTCATTCATCAGATGTATACTGATTCCACTTTGAATATTTTTAACAATTATTTTGGCAATGCCGTTCCGCGTGTAGTTGACTCTCTCCGCGTGAAAGATATTCAAGTTTGGAAAACAATAACCGGTCTTGTAAACCCGAACGAAAGAAAAGGAAATGCATATATAGATTTACCTAGAAGAAAAATTGGACAGAAGACTTATACTTCTGATCTTCGCGACAGTACGATCCAATCCGTACCAGGTATTAAAGAAATAGATAGAAGATTTATTCTGCTTCAGCCGGATGTTGATTATATACTTCATCCTGAAACCGGATTTATAACTTTTAAAACTCAAATACAGGATCAGGATGCAATTGCCGTTGCTTTCCGCCTTGAAGGAAGAACTACTTCTGCTGATGATGATATTTATTACGGCGAATTTATAAGTGATCTTCAAAGTACAAGTGAAACACGTTTAGTACTACAACTTGTAAAGCCGCCGAATTTACAGCCGCAATTCAAACAAGCATGGAAGTTACAGCTTAAAAATATTTATCCGGTCGGCGGACGCGATGTAAAAGAGGAAGGTTTTAAGCTCGACATGAATTACCGGGTTGAAGGGCAAGAATTACAGAATAATTATCAAGGCATAAAACTTCTTGAAGCTTTTGGACTTGATAAAACAGATAAGAGTGGTACAAGTACTCAGCCGGATGGCGCATTCGATTTTTTCCCGAGCCGTACAATATTTCCAAGTACCGGAGAAGTTGTTTTTCCTGTTCTTCAACCTTTTGGAAAAGACTTCCCCGGAAATTTGCCGGATTCTTTAAAATATCAATCCATCTATGATACTTTGATAACTTTTGCAAAGCAGGATCGCTCGAAGGACAAATTTGTAATGACCGGCGAATATTCCGCTTCAGTCAGTTCCAGTTACAGTATCGGGTTTAATGTTGTAGAGAATTCTGTAAAAGTACTTCTAAATGGCAGAGCGGAAAAGGAAGGTGTTGATTATACAGTTGATTACAATCTCGGGCAAATTCTTATTAGAGATGATAAAGCGCTTGTACCAGGAGCCGATCTTAAAATTACTTACGAGCAAAATGATCTTTTTCAACTTGCATCAAAAACATTGCTGGGGTTTAGAGGTTTGTATGAATTTAACAGAGAGACTTCGCTTGGTTTTTCTTTCTTAAATCTGAACCAGCAGACTTTGAGTGATAAAGTTAGAATTGGTGAAGAGCCGATGAATAATTCTATGTACGGTGCGGATTTTAGAACGAATATCAACCTTCCTTTTATAACAAAAGCTTTAGACAAAGTTATTTCTACAAGCGCTCCTTCAAGTCTAACTTTAAATGCCGAATATGCTTATATAAATCCGGATCCGAATACTAAGAAAAGTACAATCGCAAGCGATGGCGGTAGAAGCATTGCTTATGTTGATGACTTTGAAGGTGCCAAAAGAATTATTCCCCTTGGCATGGGTTATGGTCAATGGCATGATTTAAGTGTTCCTCTCGATTTACCATACATCGGTACTCTAGATCAGTTTGATCCAAATTTGCAAAAAGATGTTCAGATGAATTACAAAGCAAAAACTTATTGGTTTAATCGGACACCTTCAGATGTAACCATAAAAGATATTTATGGTAATAGAAAAACAGCCGCGCCGGATGCATCGTTAATTACAGCGCTCGATCTTGTTTTCGACCCAAGCGTAAAAGGTTCGTACAATTGGAATCCCACACTCGGTGATAAAATTAAAAATTGGGGCGGTTTTATGAGAACGCTTTCTTCAACTGCTAACAATTTAGTTGAAGAAAACATTGAATTTATTGAGTTCTGGTTAAAAACCGATGAGGCGCCTAAGGATTTAAAGATTAATATTGATCTTGGTCAAATAAGTGAAGATGTAATACCAAACGGCAAACTTGATACTGAAGATCACCAACCTTACAACGGCCTTGTTGATCAAGGCGAAGATACCGGTATAGATGGATTGAAGGATGTTGACGAACCGGGATATGATGCAGATAAAAATCCAGATCCAAGCGGAGATGACTATTCATTCCAACTCACACAAAATCCGGATTACTCTCATGTAAACGGAGGAGAAGGCAACGTTGTTGCAATTGATTTGGGAAAATTGCCTGATTCGGAAGATCTAAATGGAAATTTTACTCTTGACCGAGTGAACAGTTATTTTAGATATCAAATACCAATTGATACAAACCGCGCCGTTAATAAATTTGTGCAGGGCGGCGGCAGTGCATCCGGCTGGTATCTTTATAGAATCCCACTAAAAGATTTTGTTGCAACATACGGAAGTCCAAGTTTTTCTGTTGTAGAATTTATAAGGTTTTGGGTTTCCGGTTCAACCCAACCTGTGCATTTGCGATTTGCGGAAATGAATCTTGTTGGCAACCAGTGGCAGAAAGTTTTGGTGCCGAATAAAGTTACTTCGGCAGATACTGTTCTTACCGTATCAACAATAAATATTGAAGATAACCCGGAATATGTTTCTCCTCCCGGAGTTTTCCGCGAGAAAGATAGAACGCAGCCAAATTATGATATCTATAAAAACGAACAGGCGTTAAATCTTATTCTAAAAAACCTTGATGATGGCGATAGCAGGGAAGTTGTCCGTTATCTCTACAAGCCGCTCGATGTATTCAATTATAAAGAGATGAAGTTGTTCATCCATTCGGATAAAAATGAAATGCCCGGATCGGTTTCTTACTACGACTCTACTAAACCGAATAATTATGGAGCGGAAGTTTATCTTCGTTTCGGTTCCGACTCAACAAATTATTATGAATACCGGCAGCCTGTAAGATATAACCCGGACTTGTCTCAAAACGGTTGGGATGAGGTAAGTATGGTATTTTCAGAACTGACGGCTATCAAACAAAAGCGGGATTCATTGGCTACAAAATCTCTTTACACTGTTGATGTGCCCGGCAAGCAAGGTCATACTTACGGTGTTAGGGGTGAACCGACATTAACAAGAATTTCGTTTTTTACTATAGGCATAATTAATCCCCGTGGTAAAGGAACACCAAACGCTACGGTTTCTGGAAGCGTTTGGATAAATGAACTGCGAGTTCTTGATGCAGATGCTACAAAAGGCGGCGCTTATAGTGCCAATGCTTCAGTCAAATTTGCGGA
>JAKAMS010000200.1 GCA_021812745.1 Bacteroidota bacterium
GCCGCAAAACTTTCTAACGATAAAAAATTTGATGACGCATTAAAGATTCTTGACAAGAATTTGGAAATTTTCCCTCAATCTACAAGAACCTTGAACGCCACAGCAAATACATATATGAACGCGGGAGATAAGGAAAAAGCTCTCTTTTACTTTGAAAAAACATTGGCAATAGATCCCAATGACCGGTTCGCACGGTTAATGATAAACCGCATAAAAGAGAATAAATAACTTTATACAGGTCGGTTTGCTTATCAACAGCAGACCGACCTGTATCATCCGCCAAAGTATAATTAATTGAATTCTTCTTACAAATAATCTTCCAAATCGCTAACTTTCAACTGTTGAAATTCATCAAGGAGAATTATTATGAGAATTCTGAAATATTTTTTCATTCCCTTACTTATTTTTATAACCGCCGCGTGTTCTTCTCTAGTGCTTAAACCGGCAGATTTTTCATGGCCAATCGAAAACGCTCTTAAAGTTGACAACAAAGGATTCGTTGAAGAACAGAGATATGCATTTACTCTAAAAGTAAAATCTCTTTTCTTCGAAGAGTTTGCCGACTCAACCAATTTTGCGGGAAAGGAGATAAGAATAATCCGGGATAAACTCGGTTATGTTTATATGACCGGCAAAAACTTTAAGAATGTTTACGTGTTTATGCCCACGGAAGGCGGAATGAAACTCGAAGAAAAAATTATGGTTACGGAAAAAGGTTTAGTATCGCCGGCGTTCAATCAGAAATCGCCGAACATCGAGCTCCTTGATTCTCCAAATAAATATTTATTGAACAACAAAGGCATTGTGAGGTAATAAGATGAAGACAAATAAACTTTTCTTTTTGATACTGTTTTTTAGCGCCTTTGTTTTTAATCAAACGTCATCTGCTCAATCTGACCGTGATAAAGTAAATAATTTCGATTCACGTTATAAACAATATGAAAGCGCAATCAAAAACGCGGCGTCTTTAGCCGAGTGCGGTGTAATTGCAGAAAATATCGCAAAACTGAAAACGGAATTCGCAGATTCAAAAACTCTGATTGAAAAATCTCTGCAAATAAATTATGAAGATGCTTTTTCAAAAATTGAACGCGCTCTTGAAGTCCGCAAAGGAGACTTTACTCAGATCGTCCAGTTAACAACTGAAGTCGGTTCCTTAAAAGACAGAGTTTCAGAATTGAGTCAGCAGAATGAAGGTTTGATCGTTCAAATCAAACAACTGCAGATACAATCAAATAAAGACGCGCAGACAATAGCTTCATTATCAAAATTAGTTTCTCAATTGAAATCCAACATTGCTCAACGCGATGAACTTGTGCGCGGAATTGTTGACAGTCTTCTTCAAGAATTTGTTAAAACTCCGGGAACACTTAACGAGGCGGAGAAACAATCGGTCTTCAAAAAAGTTGACAACGGAAATCTATTCTTTAATATTGAACGCACCATAAGCGACAATGTTCAATTTATGAAAGTTACGCAGACTACCCCCGAAGACCTTTCTAAAATGAAGGAACAGTACAAAGATTTCAATAAAGTGTGGCGTCAGGTTGGTCCTAAACTTGCGGAAGTTTATTTGAACCGGCGAGATAAAGCAGCACAGATTGCGAACATAGACAACATGTTTGCGGATTGGAATGCTCGGTTGAATGAAGAAATGTGGGGACAAATAAACAGACTCTTCCGCAGCCAAAAGCTTGCGGTTCTTCCGTTTAGAAGCGGAGATCAATTTGTAAACAGTGTTAACGCTTTTGTTGATGATGAAATAAAAAATTATGGAGTTAAAAGTTCTTCCGAATCCCAGAATACATTCTACGCTTTTACAGACAGCGTTTACTTTAAAACTGTTCAACCGGTTTGGGTTCCTTTATTAATTGAAAACAACATGATGACCGAAGCGAACAAAGATTCTGTTGAAAAACGAATTGCTGTTTGGAAAGAAAAAGTTGCACCCTCATTTAGCTTTACAAATCTCATCAAACCAATAGTAAATATTTTCGGACCGATTCTTTCTTGGGTTATCTTTGTCGTGTTTACGACTTTAATTGTGTTGTTAGTGATAAAACTAGTTAATAAAAAGAAGAAAGTAGCCGTAGTCAACGAAGAAAAAAAGAGTGAATAAAAAGAAATGATGAAAAGATTAATAGAAGCCGGCAATAGCCGGCTTCTATTTTTTAAAATATGCTTTTACAAAACGCTTGCCCGTTGATAATTTTATTTCGGTTTCTTCTTCACAAATCAATCCCAGTTTTTCTGCTTTCTTTTTAAATTCATCCGGTTCAACAAGTTTTATAAACGGTTCGAGAATTTTAACGCTTATAAATTGGGTTTTAGAAACAGCCGACAGGCTTTCGCTTGGCAATTGCAACACAACCGATAAAATACCGCCCGGCTTAAGCCATTTATAAATCTTAGAAAGAAGTTCTTCAACATCAACGTATTCAAAAATTAATGCGGCGTGAACCAAATCGAAAATTGAATCTGCCAATTCAATTTCATTCAGGTCTGCACATATTAGCTGAAGATTCGGAACATCTTGTATAAACCAAGCTCTGCATTCGGCAACGTATTTGAAATTAATGTCTATTCCAACTACCCGGTCTAAAGTCCTTTGAATTAAATGTTGAAATCCGTTTCCCGCCGTGGATCCCAAAACACATAATGACTTTGGCGATAACTCGTTAAGTACAACTTCAAATGCTTCATCAAGCATCTGGAGTTGCAACACATTTGATGCGGACATATGTCCTTCATAATCTTCCAGTGGAATTTGCAGCCACGGGTTTTCCATCTCATTTTTCACTTTTTAATTCCCGCATATAATCCTTCTGTAAACCAGCCGCACCAGTGCCTGTATGAAAACACGGCTGTTAATCCCATGCTTGTATTTTTAACAGGCAAAACTTTTTCCGTAAACGTATCGGAATATTTAAAAAGTTTTCCATAAAGCGCACCTTTATCAAATTCATTCAAAATTTTTGTAACTGTTAGAAGACCGAATGTAATCGGATATCTTCCGCACCAAATTGGAATCGGCTTTTTACTTGTTGAATCCGGCCAGAGTTCCGTTGTTAATTTTTTAATGCCGGCATGGTTTATTACTCCGGCAAGATTTTGTTTTAAAATCCTTCGGTCATTTTCTGTTGCAAGTTTATGTGCGTTTGCATCTAAACCATACGGGGAATTATTGAAATCTTCTCCGTAATGATTTGCGTCGTTCGAAATAAGAAAGAAAATATCTTTACCCAGTTCAAGTTTATTTGCGCGGATATATTCCGAAATAATTTTCATCAGCCGAGTGCTCATCTCGTCCACTCTTTCAAACGGCATTTGTGTTACCATTATAGGTGTAATTTTTATATCTCTGTTATAAAATTGTAAAAACGGAATCAGTGCCTCAATCGAATGCTCTATGCTGTGTGCTTTGTTGCTGACGATATAATCATCTTGCGGTAATTTGGATTTTATAATTTCCCGCAGAGGCGATACTTCAACATCTTTGTAAGGTCCTCGCCATTTATCGAATTCATCAAGAATAAGTACATTTGAAAGATTTCCCATTTCTTTTTTTACCGAACCATGAGTTACGCCGAAGATCACAACTTCTTTAGTTTTAATATTTTTGTATAGCGGATAGTAAACATTCCCCGCGTAGAGATAATCATCATGAACAGAAATTGCCGCAACCAGATTTTTTGATTCTTCTTTTGGTTCACCAGAATTTACCTTTGATAAATAATCTACGAAATGATTCATCTCATTTGCGTTCCAGCAGAAGCCGATATTGTCGCGGATAGGGCGTATAGTTTGGAAACCTTGCCGACCTGCAGCCATGTTGATAATGGCGAATTGAGAGTTGAGAATTAGAATAACAAAAAAATATAACATTGATTTCATTTTGGAAAATCCTTTATTAAAACTAAATCAATCTAAAGACTATTATACGTATCAGCAAATAAATTTTTCACCAACCGGTTTATCAACGACAAAAAAAAATAATGCTGCACAAAATCTCAAAAGCGAATAGAATTGCGGATTATATGGAGATTTGTCTAATTTGTAATCGTCAATCAAAAATGGAAAATTCATGGAAGAAAAATTTAAATACAGATGGTTTACGGCCGGTGATATTAATGGTTTTCTAGGATTGATGTTCGATAACCTCACAGTCCTTTCATTCTTGGCGGGGATTTTAATTTTTGTGTTCCACTATCCAGCTGAAATAGTATTCACGAAAATGTTCCCAGGCACTGCGCTTGGTGTTCTATTCGGTGATGTTGTCTACACTGTTATGGCATTCAGACTAGCTAAGAAATTAAAAAACAATAAAGTTACTGCTATGCCTTTAGGTCTTGATACTCCATCAACAATCGGAATTGCTTTAACAGTATTAGGACCCGCGTTCATTTATCTAAAATCGAACGGTATGAATGAAAAAGATGCTGCAATGATGACTTGGTATATTGGTATGGCTACTATGGTCATGATCGGTGTAATTAAAGTAATTTTTTCTTTTTTCGGTAAATGGATTCAGAAAATTGTACCTCAAGCAGGTCTGCTTGGCAGTCTTGCGGGTATCGGTCTTGCTTTGATTGGATTTATCCCATTAGTTGATACTTTCGGTTTGCCTGTAATTGGAATGCTCGCACTAGGAATTATTATCTACAATTTAGTGGCTAAAATTGATCTGCCATTTCAATTTCCGGGAGTTTTGCTTGCCGTTGTTCTTGGCTCAATTATTTATTATTTACTTGCACCAAACGGAATATTGGAAATCAACTATACTGCCCCGTCCGGAAATTTGTATATCGGAATTCCAGTCCCTTCTCTTGGTTTCATTCAAGGATTTACACAGGCGCTTAAGTATCTTCCAATTTCATTTCCGTTTGCATTATTAACAATTGTTGGCGGAATTAATGTTACCGAAAGCGCAAAAGTTGCAGGCGATGATTACAGCACCAGAAGCATTCTCTTAACGGAAGCTCTATCAACTTTAGTTGCGGGTTTATTCGGGGGAGTAGCGCAGACAACACCCTACATCGGTCAACCTGCATACAAAGCAATGGGAAGCAAGGCTGGTTACACTCTCCTTACAGGCATATTCGTCGGACTTGGAGGAATTTTTGGTTATGTTTCATTTATTGTTGAATTAATACCGCGCGCGGTTCTTGCGCCCATATTAATTTTTGTCGCACTCGATATAATGGTTCAAGCTTTCAAAGCGCCGCCTAAAAAACATCTGCATGCTGTTGCGTTTGCGTTTTTCCCAACAGTTGCTCGTATGGTTCAAATAAAATTATCTAATCCCGACTTTGTGCCCGTGAATGTATTCAATAATCAATTAAATAGTATTGGAAAAACTTTGCC
>JAKAMS010000201.1 GCA_021812745.1 Bacteroidota bacterium
ATGGAAATTATTTGTATCTGATTGTTTGGACGAAAGGAAATGATGCAAGTAACGCTCAAATAGCACTTCAATATAAAACATCCACTTCTTATACAGGAAGTTATTCTGCTCCTGGGACTAGTTATACTAGAATGACAACATCAAAATCCATAAATAGTACAGGATCAACACAAACCGCATACATTGCTCTAGCAACTCGTTCATTAGATAATACTAGTAGTGTCACCACTATATTTGATGATTTCGTAGCATATGTTTCTACAGTAACTCCCATAGATTTAATTGCACCAAATGCACCTAGCGCTGTTAGCACTTATTCCAATTCTGATGGAACTTCAATCACTATTACATGGACAGATGGAACAGATGCAGCTACATGTTCGCAAAAAGCATTAGTGCTTCGTGCGAACGGAACAGCCCAAACTCCACAGACACTAAACGATCAAGCACAATATACAACTGGAGATGTTATTGGGTTATGGACTGTCAAAGGGATAGTGGATGTTGGAACTCAAACATACTCTGATAATTCTACTGCGGCGAATTCAGAGTATACCTATGCCGTTTACATGAGTGATCTAGCATATAATTATTCAACAGGAACTTCAAGTAGTGCAACAGCACTCCCTGTCGAGCTCACATCATTCACATCAAATGTAATTGGCAACAAAGTAGAACTCAATTGGAGGACTGCGACTGAGGTGAACAACTATGGGTTCGAATTAGAGCGGTTAGCCGTTAGCAATCAGCAATTAGCTAAAAGCCAGGGGCTAAATGCTAACAGCTGGGTTAAGATTGGATTTGTAGAAGGAAATGGAAACAGCAACTCACCAAAGAGTTATTCTTTCACGGATGAACCTAAGGGCGGAAAAGAATTTAATTATCGTCTGAAACAAATTGACAATGACGGAACGTATGAATATTCTGATATTGTCACTACTGTACTAGAAAACATTTCCACATTTGCACTTGAACAGAATTATCCAAATCCGTTTAACCCGACTACAATGATAAGCTATACAATTCCAGAAAGAGTGAATGTTAAATTGAAAATTTATGATATGATTGCACAGCAAGTTGCCGAACTTGTAAATAGTTCACAAGAAGCGGGTCACTATCAAGTTACTTTCGACGGCAGCGATCTTCCAAGCGGTGTTTATTTTTACAAATTGGAAGCGGGAAACTTTGTGGAAGTTAAGAAGTTTATGCTGGTAAAATAATATTTATCCGTAAAGACGAGACAACTTGTTCCCCACAGCGGGATGCATCGTCTTTACACTTAATATCTCTATTTAGTTAAAAATTGTTAAATAGCTCCAACTTTTCTTCAAACATGCACATCTAAATTGTACCTTTTATTAAAATTGCACCCTTAAAAATTCTCAACAAGCTTTTTAAATTAAACTATAGGATAACATGAATACCTTTACACTCTTTAGAAGAACTTTAATTCTAACGGTACTACTCATTATAAATTCTTATCTAATTTATGCTCAGGATAGACCACAGAATATGCAGGGAAGAAAATTTGACCCTTCGATGATGCAGCCGGTTGGAAAATTAAACGGATCTGTTATAGATGCCCAGACTTCACAACCAATTGAATATGCGAATATTGTTGTGTTCAAATGGAAAGATTCAACTGTAGTATCCGGTACTGTTTCTAATGATAAAGGGAAATTTGAAATAAATAAAATTATGTATGGAAAATACTTTGTGAAAGTTTCATACATCGGTTACAATACAAAAAGATTTGATTCTCTAATGGTCATGCCGAATAAAACTGAATTCAATTTTGGTGTAATTAAATTGCGTCCAAAAAATGTTAACATGAATGAAGTCGTAGTTCAAGGAACGAGAGATGCATTAACTGCAAATCTGGATAAAAAAGTTTACACAGTTGATCAGAACATGGCTAACTCTGGCGGAACTGCAGTTGATGTTATGCAAAATGTTCCATCTGTAACAGTTGATGCTGACGGCGCAGTTCAAGTTAGAGGGAATGCAAACATTAATGTTTTGGTTGATGGAAGACCCGCGGCTTTAGCAGGGTTTACGGGCTCGGATGTTCTTGCGCAAATTCCCGCAAGCCAGATTGAATCCATTGAAATTGTTACAAACCCTTCTGCAAAATATGACCCGGAAGGAACGGGCGGTATTATTAACATCATTCTAAAAAAGAAATCTAATCTTGGTGTTAACGGAACTTTAATGGGAAACGCGGGAACGAAGGGGAGATATAGCTCCTCGCTTAATATGAATTTGCGCGGTGAAAATTTTAACGTCTTTACAAGTTACGACGGCAGATTTTTTAATATGAATGGCGGCGGAACTACTTTCCGCAGTTCGGAATTACCGTCTTCAACGGGATCGGTTACTTCTAACCTAAACCAGAATTCTGATAATCACAATAACATGAATAATCATAATCTGAATATCGGCGCGGATTATTATTTAGCCGAAAAAGAATTTGTTACTGCTTCGGCACAGTTTAGATTCGGCGATTTCGGAAGCACAAGTCAAATTGAAAATATTAATTACGACGGCACTGCACTTCAAAGTCAGTTTAACAGAAATAGTGATGGCACACGCGGAAACAGTTCCGGCAATTATACATTGAGTTATAAAAAAACTTACGAGAATAGAACTCAGGAATTAACCGCAGACGTAATGTATTCTCATAGTTCAATGAGCAGCGATACAAAAATTTATCAAGATTATTATTTCCCGACTTTAGCACAGTCGCTTCAAAAAGCACTTTCGGATAATGGAAATAATTTATGGCTTATACAATCCAATTATGTTCAACCGCTCGGCGGTTGGGGAAGATTGGAAACCGGTTTGAGAAGCCAGATAAAAGATTTGACAATGTCTAATGATAATTATAATTGGGATCCGGTTGCAAATGAATGGGGCAGAAGCATTTTAATAGGCAATAACTACGAATATAAAGAACAAGTGCATGCTCTTTACGGAATCTTTTCAAATTCACTCGGCAGTTTTACAACACAGATTGGTTTGCGCGCAGAGCAGGTTTACATTAACGGAACAAGTTTAGTAACAAACCAAACATATAAGAGTAACTATTTTGATGTTTATCCTACAGTTCACTTGCGTTACAATTTTAACGAACTGGATGAAATTCAATTGAGCTACAGCAGAAGAATTGACCGTCCGCAGAACAGACAGTTAAATCCTTATGTAGACAAAACAGATTCGCTTAATATATTCCAAGGTAATCCAAATTTAAGACCGCAGTATCATAATGCTTTAGAACTTGGTTACACAAAAACATTGGGCAAGTCGTCAATTGTTACAAATCTTTTTTACAAATTAAGTACTAATCTTATAAGCACAATAAGCACACTTGTACCGGACGGAAATGGAATACCGGTTACATATTCAACATTCCAAAATATTTCCAAGGGTAAATCATACGGTATTGAATTGATTACAAATTCTCCCGTAACCGATTGGATGAGATTAAATGGAAATATTTCTTACTTCAACAATAGTGTTGATGATTTAGGAACGCTCGGCGGTTCAAGTGCAAGCAATAGCTGGATGGCAAGATTAAGTTCTATGATGACGGTAACAGATGGGTTTATTGTACAGATGATGTTCATGTATACATCACCCACAATAATGCTTAGCTCAGGAGGTGGAATGGGAGGCGGCGGTATGTTCTTCGGCGGTTCCTCAGCTCAAACTAAAGTTAAAGAGATGTACTCAATGGATTTGATGGTTAGAAAAGATTTGATGGACGGAAGATTATCCGTAACGATGCGTATCTCCGATCTGTTTAATACGCGTAAATTTAATACCGAAACAACAGGACTGAATTACTATATGATAAACGACAGAAAATTTGATTCGCGCACTGTAAATATTGGCGTTTCTTACCGCCTCGTTGATACTAAAACCAGAATGATGGACCAGGAAAAGCAAAGAAGAATTGAAGAAGGATACGACGAGTTATAATCAAGATTTATTTATAGAAAAGAGACCCTGGCGCTAGCCGGGGTTTTTTATGCCGCAATATCAAAAAAGTTACTGTAAATGATTATATTTAATTATTAGTTAACAAATAAACAGCGAATTGTAAATGGCTATTATCATAAAAGAAGTGAATTCTAGAAGTGAATTGAAAAAGTTTATCAAATTTCCTTTTTCACTTTACAAAGGGAATAACTTTTGGGTTCCGCCGTTAATTTTTGACGAGATTAAAACTCTTAGCAAAAAGAAAAATCCGGCGTTCGATTTCTGCGATGCTAAATATTGGCTTGCTTATAAAAATGGCGAAATAGTCGGAAGAATAGCCGGTATCATTAATCATAATTACAACACAAAATGGAATCAGAAATCTGCTCGCTTCGGATGGATTGATTTTATTGACGATGAGGAAGTATCTAAAAGTTTAATTATGCAGGTGATTAGCTGGGCTAAAGAAAATAAAATGGAAAAAATTCACGGTCCGTTAGGATTTACCGATCTTGACGGAGAAGGAATGCTGATTGAAGGATTTAATGAGTTGAGCACTTTCGGCTCTATCTATAACCATTCCTATTATCAAAAGCACATGGAGAAACTTGGTTTTGAAAAAGATGCAGATTGGGTTGAGTACTTAGTCTATTTTAATCCTAATGTTGAAGGACCGGAAAAAGTTTCCCGCATTGCAAAGACGGTTGCAGAAAGAAATCATCTTAACGTTCTGAAAGTAAAAAAAGCAAAAGAAATGCTTCCGTATGCAAGAGAAATATTTTACCTGATAAACGAAGCTTATAAAAATCTATACGGCTTTGTTGAGTTAAGCGATAAACAAATTGATATGTACGTTAAAGCATACTTCGGATTTATTAAACCGGATTACGTTCCAATTGTTTTGGATAGTAATAATAAAGTTGTGGGTTTTGGAATAACAATGCCTTCTCTTTCTGTTGCTGTTCAAAAAAGTAAAGGCAAGTTATTGCCTTTTGGATTTATTCATATTTTGAACGCAATGAAAAATAATCCTAATGTTGATTTGTATTTAACAGCAGTAAAACCGGAATGGCAGAATAAGGGCGTTAACGCAATTATCATTAACGAAGTAAACGATGTTTTTGTTAAAAATAATATTCAAAAAGTAGAGACTAACAGAGAACTCGAAGAAAATTCCAAAATTCAAGCTCAGTGGAAATTTTTTGAAAACAGATTACATAAAAGAAGAAGATGTTTTAAGAAATCAATTTAATTGATCTCTCTGAGCAGTGATTTTAAACAAAAGAGTAAAAGATTCCTTTTGAATCTTCTCAACTAGTAATGCATCCAACTTTCACACAAAACTAAGGAGTTGTTATGAAAAAGAACGTCGGTAA
>JAKAMS010000202.1 GCA_021812745.1 Bacteroidota bacterium
AATTTGCCCCGTTCTCTTTTCAATTGAAGAAACGGAGGTTATTCATAAAATTTTATTTCAAAAGACTTCCGGTAAATGTTCCAACTTGCTGAAGAATTGATTGAGTTGATACTTCAGTAAGTTTTAAAAATGTGCTTGGGTAAACTCCAATCCATACAATGAAAATGAAGATCGGCACAATAACAATCATCTCGCGCAAATTCATATCAGTCAATTCGTGTTTTAATTCTTCGTTTGTTACTTGCCCAAATACAACTCGTTGATACATCCATAATAGATAAACTGCGGCAAAGATTACTCCGCTCGCTGCAAAAATTGTGAACCACCAGCTATTAAGGACTGGTGATTTGAACGATCCAATCAGAATTAAAAACTCTCCGACAAACCCATTCAAACCAGGCAAACCAATTGATGAAAGCATAGCAATCATCAGAACAGTTGAATACAACGGAACAAGTTTAGCAATGCCTCCGTAGAATGCAATATCGCGTCTGTGAGTTCTTTCATATAAAACACCTACTAAAAGGAACAACGCGCCAGTTGATAAGCCGTGATTTACCATTTGGATCACAGCACCTTGAACAGATTCAACTGTCATCGCAAAAATTCCGAGCACAACAGAACCAAGGTGCGATACGGAAGAATATGCAACTAATTTTTTCATATCCGTCTGCACCATTGAAACAAGTGCACCGTAAATAATTCCAATAACGGCAAGAACAGAAATTATCGGCGCAAAATGAACTGCCGATTGCGGGAAGAGCGGCAAACAAAATCTAACTAATCCATATGTTCCCATCTTTAGAAGAACTCCGGCAAGAATAACCGAGCCTGCAGTCGGCGCTTCAACGTGAGCGTCTGGCAGCCATGTGTGAAGCGGGAAGAGAGGAACTTTAATAGCAAAACTCAAAAAGAATGCGCCGAACATCCAACCTTGAATATCGTGAGGAACTGTTGGACCAACTTTATAAAGATCAAGCAGATTAGTCGTAAAATATCCGAGTGTAGTTGAAGCATAAACTGCAAGCCAAATGATAGCAATGAGCATCAGCAAGCTACCAAACATAGTGAAGATGAAAAATTTTACGGCAGCGTATATTCTTCTTTCTCCGCCCCAGATTCCGATTATGAAATACATCGGAATAAGCATTGCTTCCCAAAAAATGTAGAACAAGAAAATATCAAGAGAGATGAACACACCGAGCATTCCGACTTCGAGAAAAAGCATTGAAAATGTAAACATCTTAACATTTTTCTCAATTGCTTTCCATGTCGAAAGAAGCGTAAGCGGAGTTAAAAAAGTTGTAAGCAAAACAAGTATAAGAGAAATTCCATCAACACCAACGTGGTAGCTAATGTTCAAACTCTTAATCCATATCACTTGATGAATGAACTGGAACTGCGGATTAGCCTGATTAAAACCGAAGTAAACAACTAACGAAATTACAAATGCGACTAAAGAAACCGCTAAGCCAAACCAACGGATTAATTCTTTTTGTTCTTTCTTAAAAAAAAGAACGAGCACACTCCCGATGATTGGAGTTAGAAGCAAGTATGTTAAGAGTAAGTTTTGTTCCATAAATTTAGTTCAATTTACGCTGAACTTGTTTCAGCATCATTTCCTATTCTTCAAATTCCGAAACAAGTTCGGAATTACAATTTTAGAGTGACAAGATTAACCACAAAAGAGCTAAGGCAATTCCCACCATCATAACAACAGCGTAAGATTGCGCAACACCTGTTTGAATTTTTCTAATGATACCGGAACCGGATTCGACAAGAGAAGCAGCACCATTTACCATTCCGTCTATAATTTTTACATCAAAAATTTTCCACAAAAACTTTTCACTTCCCTTTTGAATCGGCTGAACAACAGCTGTTTCGTATACTTCATCAACAAAATATTTGTTAAGCAAAAGATTGTAAAAACCTTTGAATTTATTCGACACATTTTCGGCAATCTGAGGTTTCTTTCCATAAACATAAAGTGCAAAATAGATTGCGCTCAGAGCTGCAGCAACAGATACTGTCATCAATAAAATTTCTTCCAGATGAGTATGCGATCCGAAAGTTGCAAGTTTCGCTTGTGCCGGTGCGTAAATCGGTTCAAGCCATCCTTCAAATAAATTACCATGTTCTCCGGCAAATACTTTCGGAATACCGATATATCCGCCAACTACAGAGAAGAATGCTAGGATCATCAATGGAACAGTCATCCATGCAGAAGATTCGTGCGGATGAACGTGATGATGATCGAATCTTTCTTTACCGTAGAATGTAAGGGAAACTAATCTGAACATATAGAAAGCTGTAAGCATAGCAGTGATCGCACCAATGAGCCAGAATATAAATCCGCCGTTTGCGTATGCGCTCCATAAAATTTCATCCTTGCTGAAGAAACCCGATAAACCGGGAACTCCGGTAATTGCGAGAGTTGCTATAAAAAATGTGACATAAGTTTTGGGCATATATTTTTTTAAGCCGCCATACTTCTGAATGTTCTGTTCATCATGCATACCATGAATTACAGAACCGGCACCAAGAAAAAGAAGTGCTTTGAAAAATGCGTGAGTCATAACATGGAAAATTGAAGCGCTAAACGCTCCGACACCCGCAGCCAAAAACATATAACCCAATTGGCTTACAGTTGAGTAAGCTAAAACTTTTTTAATATCGTTCTGAACTAATCCGATTGACGCAGCCATAATAGCGGTTAACAATCCAATCACGGCAACAACAGTCATAACAACCGGCGCCGAAGCGAAAATGATTGATGCGCGCGAAACCATATAAACGCCGGCAGTAACCATTGTAGCTGCATGTATTAGCGCAGAAACCGGCGTAGGGCCTGCCATAGCATCGGGCAGCCATACAAATAATGGAATCTGTGCCGACTTACCGGTAGCGCCGATAAATAAGAATAGAGCAATCAAACCAAAAGTTGATTCTGCAATTGGGAATGATGCCGCTCTTGAAAAAACTTCTTTGAAATTGAGTGAATCGAAAGTCATGTAAATCAAGAACATGCCGAGTAAAAATCCGAAGTCGCCGATTCTGTTAACCACAAACGCTTTCTTAGCAGCTTGGGAAGTTGTTCCTTTTTCAAATTTTCTATCATACCAAAAGCCGATCAAAAGATAAGAGCAAAGACCAACACCCTCCCATCCAAGAAAAAGAACAACAAAGTTATCGCCAAGAACTAAATTCATCATAGCAAAGATGAAAAGATTTAGGTAAGCAAAAAATCTCCAGAATCCTTTGTCACCGTGCATGTATCCAATTGAATAAACGTGAATCAAGAATCCAACACCGGTAACGATTAGAGACATAGTGAGCGAAAGCTGATCTACAAGATATGCAAACTTAATATGCAGTCCGCCAACGTTTAACCAGGAGAATAATTCAACGGTATTTGATCTTTCCTCTGTGGGAAGTCCAAGCGTTTGAATGAATGCACCAAGAACAACAAGAAAAGAAATTCCTACAGCGGCACTGCCGATGATTCCAATAATCTTTTCGTTCTTGATTTTTCTTCCGAACAATCCGTTGATGAGAAAGCCAGCCAACGGCAATAGTGTTGTTAAGTATATTAGATTTATCATTACCATTTGAAAATATTTATCTCGTCAATGTTTACAGTCTTTTTATTTCTAAAGATGGCAATAATAATTGCCAGACCAACTGCGGCTTCTGCTGCTGCAACAGTCATTACAAAAAATACAAATACTTGTCCAATTGAATTTCCCAGGTAAGACGAAAAAGTTACAAGCGTTAAATTTGCTGAGTTCAGCATCAGTTCTATACACATAAAGACAACGATTGCGTTTCTTCTTATAAGAACACCTGCAACTCCAACGCTGAACATAAATGCGCTGAGTATTAAATAGTATTCCATTGGTATTGATGACATATCTTTTACTCGAATTTTTTCTTTGCTAAAACTAATGCGCCGATTGTAGTTGCAAGAAGTAGAAATCCCGCGACCTCAAAAGGAATTATATAATTAGTATAAAGTTGCTGACCGATTGCTTGGATGGTGCCTGCTTTTACGCTTGCAGCTTCATCCGGAGTTAAACTTCTTGACGGATGACCGAAAAAGATAAGATAAGCAATCTGGACGAATACGAAAGCACTAACAAGAATTGAAAAGAATTTTATTGCCCGTTTATCAACAAATAATTTGTGTTCTGTTTCAGTGTTCAAAAGCATTAGAACAAATAGAAAAAGCACCATTATTGCCCCGGCATATACAATTATCTGAACAACGGCGATGAACTGCGCGTTGAGAAGCAGATACAATCCAGCGAGAGCAAAAAAATTAAGGACTAAAAATACGGCGCTAATTACGGCGTGTTTTCTTGTTATCATTACTACAGAAGAAACCGCAGCAATCGAAGCCAGAACGATGAAAAGAATTATCTGAATATTCATGATTAAGGTGTATTCCTATAAATCATTCTTGGGAACGGAATTGCTTCGCGTAAATGGTCTAATCCGCAAATCCAGCTTACTGTTCTTTCTAAACCAAGACCAAAACCTGCGTGAGGAACAGATCCATATCTTCTTAAATCCAAATACCATTCAAAGAAAGATTGCGGCAATTTGTGTTCTTGAATTCTTTCTAATAGAAAATCCAAATTATCTTCGCGCTGGCTTCCGCCAATAATTTCTCCGTAACCTTCAGGCGCAATCACATCAACAGCAAGAGCGACTTTAGGATTTTCCGGATCTCGTTTCATATAAAATGCTTTTACTTCTGATGGATAACGGTGAATCATTACCGGGCGGTCAAATTCTTCTCCGATCAAAGTTTCATCCGTTCCGCCAAGATCGTTGCCCCATTGGAAATCAACCCCTTTCTTTTTCAAAATTTCAACCGCATCGGTATAAGAAATTCTGGGAAAAGGTCTTTTAACAGATTGCAGTTTAGTCAAGTCGCGTTCGAGTTCTTTCAATTCTTCCGGCATATCGGTAAGAACAGATTGAACAATATATTCCAAAAATTCTTCTGCAAGATCCATATCGTCATCAAGATCATAGAAAGCCATTTCAGGTTCAACCATCCAGAACTCTGTTAAATGGCGGCGGGTCTTAGATTTTTCAGCACGGAATGTCGGTCCGAATGAATAAACTTTTCCAAGTGCCATCGCCCCGCTTTCTTCATAAAGCTGACCTGATTGTGTAAGATATGCTTTGCCAAGATCAAAATATTCCATCTCGAATAATGTTGAGGTTCCTTCGCATGCATTCGGTGTTATGATCGGTGGATCAAAAAGAATAAATCCGCGAGAATCAAAAAAATCTCTAATTGCTTTTACTACTCTTGCGCGGATTTTAAGAATTGCAACTTGTTTTT
>JAKAMS010000203.1 GCA_021812745.1 Bacteroidota bacterium
CGGCTGAATAGCATCTCCTTTTTTATAAGCAGGAGAATTTTTGACAATATACTTTACTGTAAATGGATTATCGTTATCAAATATTATTCCTGTTTCAAATGTTACTGATTTGTAAAACACTTTTTCTTCATCACCGTTTGAAGTAAAACCAATATGAGAACTGTTTAACTCGCCAAGCAGATCGCTCAATAATATTCTAAGATTTGCACGATTGTTGACAAAGGGGAGAAATGAAGAATAGTAATCCCGCATTTTTTCCCAGTTCACGCCGTGAAATTTTTCATCATAATAATTTTCGTCAAGATTAGCCCATGTCTCATAGAACATCTGTTTAAATTCAGATGCAAGATTTCTGTTGAATTTTAATTCCGTTTCAACCGGCGTCAATTTGCTGGCGGAGAAATCAAGTTTATAAATTTTTCCACCGGTCTCTAAAAAATAATTTTCTTTCGATTTGCATATTACGTATCCGCCTCCTTTTGCCCCTTCAAATTTCTTGGTCTCAGGTTTATCGAACGGTTTTAAAATCATTTGATAAAAATTATACTCTCCTTCGTGATTTGATACGAAGAACAAACGTGTTTCATCTCCCTTCTGATATACGTAAGGAGAATTTTGATTCCCGGTAAGCTTTGCAACCGGTTCCCAGCGGTCTTTAAGATTGGTGTAGTCAATCAGCACCTTCGGCTTAACTGTGTCTTTCTTCGCATCCTTTTCGTTAACAAATAATTTTTCGTAGCGGTCGGATTTGAATTCTTTGTCTGTCAATTGAAGCGCAATTCTATAGATGTCGTCATTTGATGTTCCGCGCGGATAACTTGCTTTTAACCGGTCAGTTTGAAAATAAATATATTTCCCGTCAGGCGACCACACGGGAGAGCTTTCTGTAACTCCTGTTTGGGTAATTTGAAATGCTTTGCCTTCTGTAAAATCGTAAACAAAAATATCCTTCTCAAAATTTCTCATTGCGGTGTAGAGAATAAATTTATCGTCGGGTGAAAATTGAGGATCGTCGTTGCTTAGAGCCCAGAATTCATCGGTTACAATTGTTTTAGATGAAAAATCTTTCAGGTCAAGAACACGCAGCTCATCTCTTCCGCTTAGATAAACGGCTTTAGTCCTATCGTTGCTTAATATAATTGAGCGGTTATTTTTATTATCGGATGTTATCTGTTTCTCTTTTGATTTTCCATCAGCTTTGATTGTAAATAAATTTAGCCAGCCGTTAACGGTTTGTGTGAAAAGGATTGTCTCGTTATCTCCAAGCCATGCAACTTCCGTAATGCGTTCATTGGGATTGGCAATAATTTGCTTAATGAATTTTCCTTCAACGTCGGATACAAATAACTCGCCGCGTGATATAAAAACAAATTTCTTTCCGTCGCCCGATACGTTAAAATTTGTCAGTGCACCTTTAGTGTTAAACTCTTCCTCAAAAGAAAGTGTGTTGTTAGTTCCAATAGAAATTGGGACTTTATTTGTTTTGCCGGAGTTAACATCATATAGATAGATCTGATAATCTTTCTCGAAGACGACCGATTGACCATTAGCGCTGACTCTCGGTTTTTTAATTGATGAAGAAAAATCGGTTAATTGTTTCTTTTTAGTATTCTCAAAAGTGTAAAGATTGTATTCATCATTCGCTTCGTCGGAGACAAAATAAATTTTACCGTTTTTATCAACCGTCTGCCAGAAATCTTTACCTTGGTAGTTAGTAAGTACTTTAAATTCCTTAGTGCCGGGATCATAAAATTTTATGTCCGGATGAAATTCGCCTTTGTAATGTTTCCTATTAGTAAATATTGAGCTTTCCCATGAATCGTTGAAATAAAATCCATGTGTTATAGGGTCTTCAACAATGTTGTGGGGCCAGTTGAAGAAGTGTGGAAACAATCGCACCGGTGTGCCGCCATCAATAGAAATTTTATACGAGGTTATCGAATTGTATCTGCCGGAAGTAAAGTAAATATATTTTGAATCCCACGACCATGATTCAACATTATCGCCCGCAGAATAAAAAGTTAACTGTCTTATTGCGCCGCCGTTAACCGGGTAAAGATAAACGTTGGGACTTCCGCTTTGAGTAGACGTGAAAGCGATCCATTTTCCATCCGGCGAGAATTGAGGACGTGATTCTATTCCGTCCATTGCCGTTAGCCGAAAAGCTTTTCCTCCGGTAGATTGAACGCTCCACAAATCGCCGTCATAAGAGAAAACTATTGTTGTGCCATCTGGCGAAAGTGACGGATCCGATAGAAAATATTGATTACTTTGACCTAAAACGGGGAATGAGATTATCATCAAAAAAAGAATAACTTTTTTCATATTAACACCCTTCTATTAAAGAAAAATTTTTTTCATGATTTGGACGTTTTAGAAATCTATTGTGCCTATAAACGATTGTTAATCTATCGTATTTTCCCCAATCATAAAATAAATATTTCAAGCGAAAACGAATCGAGTCTATAACGATCTAATTCCGAAATCAAAAAATGTTCGGGTAATTGCAGCGGTAATAACCTTGCTAAATGATTCATCTTTGGCTAAGTTTCTTTTGTTGGAAGATCAAAATTTAATAACTACGGAACATTGTAAAACCTTTTAGGTTTTCTACTGCTCGCGAAAATTAGCAACAATAAAAATCTTATTTCTGCGGAGGAAAAAAGTATGTCGAAAGAAATGATTCTTGAAAAGATAGATCAAGCAGTAAAAATTTTGAATGAGAAAAATATTGATATGTGGATGACTTATGTGCGCGAAACCGGCAATATAAAAGATCCCATGATGGATATGATTGTTGGTACGAATGCAACATGGCAGTCTGCATTTATAATAACCAAGAGCGGCGATACACATGCAATAGTCGGTTCGCTGGAGCTTGAAAACATGAAATCTATTGGCACCTACAAAAACATTCACAGTTATTTGAAATCTGTTAAAGAACCTTTACTTGAAGTGCTGAATCAATACAAACCGAATAAAATTGCCGTTAACTATTCTCTAAACTCAACTCTTGCGGACGGACTAACGCACGGTTTATACCTTGAATTGCAAGATCACTTGAAAGACACAAAGTTCACTAATGCTTTAATTTCTTCCGAAGAAATAGTGGCTGCTCTTAGAGGAAGAAAATCTCAAACAGAACTTGAGATTATGAAAGAAGCAATAAAAGAAACGCTTAAGATTTTTGATGAAGTAACAAAATTCTTAAAACCCGGCTTAACAGAAAAACAAGTCGCAGCTTTTGTTCACGACCTGACAGAAAAAAGAGGATTCGGTTTGGCGTGGGATAAAGAATATTGTCCTTCGGTTTTTTCCGGTCCAGATACAGCGGGTGCTCACTCCGGACCCACCGACCGCGTAATTGAAGCGGGACATGTAATTAATATGGACTTTGGAATTAAATACAAAGATTATTGTTCGGATCTTCAAAGAACATGGTATGTTCTAAATCCACATGAAGACAAAGCGCCGTTTGACGTACAAAAAGGTTTTGATGTAATTGTTGAATCAATTACAAGATCAGCAAATGAGTTGAAGCCCGGTAAGAAAGGATTTGAAATTGATGAGATTGCGCGCAACTATATTCAAGTTCATGGTTATTCGGAATATCCGCACGGACTCGGTCATCAAGTGGGAAAACTCTGTCACGACGGCGGATGCTTGCTGGGACCTAAGTGGGAACGGTATGGCAACGTACCTTTTCTTGAGGTTGAGGAAGGAAATATTTTTACAATAGAACCGCGTCTTACAATTCCAAACTACGGAATTGCAACAATTGAAGAAGAAGTTCTTGTAACAAAAACCGGATGTGAATTTTTATCCGACAGACAGAAAGAGATTTATTTAGTAAAATAATTGAATAACTCACACCGAGCGCCTGCATATAAGATGCAGGCGCTAGGAGCTTCATTCTAACTTCATTATTCTATAACCGGTGCCTTTCACAATCACATTCAATTTTCCATTTACAGCATTTATATTCTCTTTGGTAATTAAGTCCGTGGCGGATTTAATTGTATATACCGCCGGTAATTGCAGTTCAATATTTTGTGAATTTTTATTTTTATTCAACACAACCAAAATTCTTTCATTCATGTCGGAGCGGATGTAAGCGTAAATGTTTTCATCTGCTTCAAGAGTCAGAAAATCGCCATGACTTAGAGCGGAGTGATTTTTTCTGGTATTCACAATAAGGCGTACATCTTCCAGCGTTTTTCTTTCGTAAATACTCAAATCATTTCCAAAGCGCATCATTCTTCTATTGTCAGGATCGGAATCGCCTGTCATACCAAATTCGCTTCCGTAATAAATTACCGGCAGTCCGGGAATTGTATTCATGTATGCATAATAAAGTTTTGCTTTGTCATAGTTTGCCGGGTTATCAACTTTTGGGGGATTGTTCCATCCTTCTTCGGTAGCGTTGGACTGACTTAAATCCAAATCGCCATCGGCATACGCCATAAAACGGTTTTTGTCGTGGCTGTCCATAATGTTTCCCATCAAATTATCTTCACCATAAACTAAAAATGATTTCTTCATCTCGGCGTCAAGAGTTTTGAATGTAGTTTTCTTTTCTAGAAATACCGGAAGCGCCACATCATACAAATTAAAATTGAACTGAGCCGAGAGTTGTCCGTTGTTCACGTAAGAACTAATCAAATCATAGCTCCCAAAAGTTTCTCCGATTTGATAGACTGAGACATTGGTCGGCAGTTCAATTTCTTTTTTAATTTTTTGATTTAGCGCGCGCCAAAATTCGTTTGGTATATGTTTAACGGCATCCTGACGAAATCCATCGGCGCCGGTTTCTTTGAGCCACCATACAGCATTTGATGACATGAAATCAACCACCTCTTTAGAGCCGACATAATTAAATTTAGGCAGGTACGGTTCGAACCAGGTTGTTAAACGGTATTCATCCCATAACCGTAAATTCATTCGTCCATCTGGAAGATATAACTTACCAAACCATTCCGGGTGCTGCTTAAAAAGAGGATGCTGTTCGTTAACGTGGTTGGCAACAAAATCCAAAAGAATTTTAATATTGTGTCTATGCGCATTTGCTATCAATTCTTTTAATTTGTTCATTGTGCCAAATTGATCTTCAACATCTGTAGATGAAATTGGCCAATAACCGTGATAACCGGAAAACCATCTGTGCGGCGGAGGTGATTCTTTGTATGCAATATCCGGATTATCATTCACCGGCGAAATCCAAATAGTGTTGACGCCGAGTGAATCGAAATATCCTTCGTTAAGTTTATTAATAATTCCTTGAAGATCTCCGCCCATATAATTTGCCTTGGCGAAAAGAGAATCATTCTTTATCGGTTTGTTGATTGAT
>JAKAMS010000204.1 GCA_021812745.1 Bacteroidota bacterium
GCTAGCTGTGTTTTACTTTTCGCGCTCGATAGAAATGTTTGTCCCGTTGATACTCACGTTCATCGAACAGTAAACAGAATCGGAATTGTTTCCGAAAAAACACCTGACAAAACTTTTTTAGAATTGAACAAAGATTTTCCGGATGGGATTGCTCATTCATTTCATACAAATCTTATCCGTCTTGGTCGTGAAATTTGTAAGCCGGCAAATCCAAGCTGCGGAGTTTGTCCATTAATAAAAATTTGCGGATACAAAGAGAAAAATTTAAAACTAAAAGCAGCGGGAAAGAAGAGAGAATTTATGCTGCTGGATAACGTTGGTTAGGAATTGAAAATTTATAATTTATAATTGATAATTTACCTGCCGGTAGGCATGTTGAGAATTTTGAATCATAGATGAAAATGGAAAACAGATTACTAATTTTAACTTACTATAAGCGCTGATATGTGGGTATTATTCGCAACACTTAACCCGATTTCGGAAGGGATTAGAAGTGTCTTCATAAAAAAAGCTTCCAATCAATTCGACTCAATTTTTATTTCATGGGCGAATAACTTGCTGCCCGTAGTTTTTTTTACTCCACTTCTTTTCTTCATTGATCTAAAGTTTAATACTCTCTTCTGGGTTGGTTTAATCGGCTCGAGTTCGTTAAATGTTGCGGCAAATATTTTCTATATGCGCTCAATATCGAAAGGCGATATTTCAAGTGTAATGCCGATGCAAAGTTTTGCGCCGATCTTTTTACTCTTTTCAAGTCCAATTTTACTCGGAGAGTTTCCGAATCTGGTTGGACTAATTGGAATTCTTCTTGGATTTGTCGGTTCTTATCTCCTGAATTTAGATTTAAGAAAGAACAGCATTTTTGATCCGCTCAAATCATTAGTAAAAGATAAGGGAACACGGTATATGCTGATCGTTGCGTTCCTTTGGAGCATCTCAGCTAATTTTGATAAGATCGCAATCAAAAATTCATCAACATGGCAGTATATGGCTTGTACAAATATTCTTATCTTCTCAACAATTTCAATTTTAGTGATGACAACCAAGAAATTTAAGATCACATCAACAAAAGGGAACAAAAAATATTTATTTATTATAAGTGCGTTCACAGTTGGTTCTTACATTTTTCACATGACGGCTCTCTCTTTAACTTTAGCCGCATATGTTATAGCGATGAAAAGAATGTCCGGTGTAATTTCTGTTTTTCTCGGTAATATATTTTTGAAAGAAGCGAACTTGCGCCAGAGATTGCTCGGTTCTTTTGTAATGCTGCTTGGTGTTCTTCTTATTGTATTCTCATAATGTGCTTCCATTGTCATTCCCGCATGCTTTAAGCGGGAATCTATTATATAGAATCTTCCACTTTGAAACTATAAATTGAAATTCTATGTTGTAACAGATAACAAAATTGGTGAGGGGATTCTGTTTCTACGGAATAGAAAAGCTGAAATTTGTTTTAAGAAGAGCGTTATTTATATTACATGGAACTTCAAACCATCTCTGGACATTTCGGATGACTAAATCTTATGATATTGCCATTTTAGGCGGCGGTCCCGGCGGTTATGTGGCTGCAATTAGAGCCGCACAGTTAGGATTCAAAACGGTTGTAATTGATAAAGATAATCTTGGCGGAATCTGTTTGAACTGGGGATGCATTCCTACAAAATCTCTTTTGAAAAACGCGGAGATTTTTGATCTGATGAAAAATCATTCCGGCGATTTTGGAATTAAGGTGGAAGGATTGAGTTTCGACTTCGGCAAGATCATTAAACGAAGCAGAGACATCTCCGACCGTATTACAAAAAATGTGGAATTCCTCATTAAGAAAAATAAAATTGACCGCGTGCGAGGATTCGGTAAATTAATTTCAAATAAACAGATTGATATTTTTGATAACGATAAAAAGAAAATTGATTCAATCACAGCTGATAAAATAATTATTGCAACCGGTGCCAGACCTAAATCCGTACCGGCAATTCCGGTTGATAAAAAAAATATTATCACTTCCACAGAAGCAATGAACTTACCAGCTCAACCGAAAGATTTAATTGTTATTGGTGCCGGCGCTATTGGAATTGAGTTCGCTTATTTTTATTCGGTTCTTGGAACCAAGGTAACAATTGTTGAAATGCTGGATCAAATTCTTCCGGTTGAAGATAAAGAAGTTTCTGAGACTCTCTTAAAAAATTTCAAGAAAAGAGGAATTGAAATTTATACTTCTGCAAAAGTTGAGAAGGCAGAAGTGAAAAAGGAAGGTGTTACGGTTCATATTGAAAAAGACGGAAAGAAAATTGAGCTTAAAGCTGAAAAAGTCTTGAGTGCGATCGGAGTAACCGGAAATGTTGAAGGATTTGGTCTTGAAGAATTGGGAGTGGAAATTTTTAAGAATCACATCAAGGTTAACAAGGATAGTTATCAAACTAACATTCCCGGGATTTACGCAATTGGTGATGTAATTGGTCCGCCTTGGCTTGCTCATGTTGCCTCATCGGAAGGAATCCATTGTGTCGAAACGTTGAAAGGATTGAATCCGCATCCGATTAATTACGATAACATCCCGGGCTGTACCTATTGTATTCCTCAAGTTGCAAGTGTTGGAATGACCGAAGCAAAAGCACTTGAAGCCGGATATGAATTGAAGATTGGAAGATTTCCATTTATGGCAAGTGGAAAAGCTTTTGCGGTCGGAGAGAGAGAAGGATTTGTCAAATTAATTTTTGATGCAAAGTACGGTGAACTTCTTGGCGCGCATATCATTGGACCGGAAGCAACTGAATTAATTGCAGAACTAACACTCGCAAAATCTATGGAAGCCACATACGAATCAATAGTAAAGACTGTTCACGCTCATCCGACATTATCAGAATCAATAATGGAAGCGGCGGCTAACGCATATGGCGAATCAATCCACATATAGAATTTTTGATTTCAGCGATCTCGGTTTGATTGATTACAAACAAGCCTGGGATTTGCAGAAAGAAATTTTTGATCTTCGTCTCCGTAACGAAATCAATGATACATTTTTTTTATTAGAACATCCGCATACTTATACACTTGGGAAAGTTGCGGAAAAAGAAAATTTAATCAGTTCCGAATCTCAACTTAAAGAACGCGGAGTTAGTGTTTATGAGATTGACCGCGGCGGCGACATTACATATCACGGTCCCGGGCAAATAGTCGGTTACCCGATTATAAAGTTAAGCGACTGGAAAGAGGATACACATCAATACTTACGAGGATTGGAAGAAGTTATTATTCTAACTTGCCGAGAATATGGAATTGAAACAGAACGCAATTCCAAGTATACCGGAGTTTGGATTGGGGAAAGAAAAATTGCGGCAATCGGAATTAAAGTGAGCCGGTGGATAACGATGCACGGATTTGCATTTAATATAAATACGGACCTTTCATACTTCGGCGGAATTATTCCGTGCGGAATTAAAGACAAAGATGTTACATCGCTTAAGAGAGAACTTGGAAGAGAAATTAATATTGCTGAAGTGAAAGAAAAGTTAATAAAAAATTTCAAAATAGTTTTTGATTACACTGACTTTGTAGAAAAATCTAAAGAAAAATTTCTACAAACAACTTTGCAACCATAAACAAAGGAAACACCGATGGCAAAAAACGGCAAGCATGATGAAGCTGTTATAGATGTTAAAGAAAATAATCTACCAACCGGTAAGCTTGATTCATTCGGCGGTACTACTAAAGATGAATTGATGAATGTTCTTAGTCTTATGAATCTCTCGCGCACGATGGATCATAAGGTAATGAACCTGCTTAAACAAGGTAAAGCATTTTTTCACATCGCCGGTGCGGGACATGAAGCAACACAAATCGCTTTCGGACTTGCAATGAAGAAAGGGATTGATTGGGCATTTCCTTATTACCGCGATATGGGTTTTATGCTGGCGCTTGGTTCAAAACCGGAAGATCTTTTACTTGGGTTTCTTGGCAAAGAAAACGATCCGATGACAGGCGGAAGACAAATGCCGTGTCATTGGTCGGCTAAAGAATTTAATGTTCCTACTCAATCCAGTCCAACAGGAACACAGTTTTTACAAGCTGTGGGCGCTGCACTCGCGTTAAGAAAAAAAGGAATTAACGGAGTTGTTTATGTAAGCAGTGGAGAAGGAACAACATCTCAAGGTGAATTTCATGAAGCGGTTAATTGGGCAAGCAGAGAAAAATTGCCGGTCGTATTTGTTATTCAAAATAATAAATGGGCAATTTCTGTTCCGGTTAAATATCAAACCGCAGGTAAAGATGCTTTAGTAAGCGAGATGATGAAAGGTTTTGAAAATCTTTTAAGAGTTCAAGTTGACGGGACTGATTTTCTTCAAGTTAATGTTGTTGCCCAATCGGCATTCAAGTATGCGCGTCAAGGTAAAGGTCCGGTTTTGGTTGAAGCACATGTTGTCAGATTACTCTCTCATTCATCGTCCGATGATCAGAAAAAATACCGTCCCGATGAATCGTTAAAAGAAGATTTAAAGAAAGATCCAATTAATCTTTTCTCAAACTTTTTATTGAGGCAAGGAATATTAAATGAACACTCATTTGAGGAATTGAAAAAAGAAATTACGCATCACGTAAATGAAGCCGCGGACTGGGCGTTAAAACAGGAAGATCCTAGACCTGAATCCGCAACACATTTTGTTTTAGATGAATCGGGCAAACGTGAAAGTCTTGAATATGAAAAGATGACTCAAGAAGGCAAACCAATTGTACTTGTTGATGCCGTTAATCATGCCTTACATGAAGAAATGGAACGTAACGATAAAATTTATATTTTTGGCGAGGATGTTGCAGACGGAAAAGGCGGAGTATTTACTGCTACAAAAGGTTTATCAACTAAGTTTGGTTACGAGAGAGTATTTAACTCGCCCTTGGCGGAAGCCAGTATTACCGGTGTTGCAATTGGTATGGCTCTAAGCGGATTGAAACCTTGTGTTGAAATTCAATTTGGTGATTATATTTGGCCTGCATTTATGCAATTCCGCGATGAAATGGTAATGTACCGTTACCGTTCAAAAAATTTGTTCGAAGCTCCGGTTGTTACACGCGTTGCAGTAGGCGGATATATTCACGGCGGCTTGTATCACAGTCAAAACATTGAAGGATTTTTTTCGCACATGCCTGGACTTTTAATTGCTTATCCTTCAAATGCAGCTGATGCAAAAGGTTTATTAAAAACCGCTTTGCGTATTAATGATCCAGTTTTATTTTTGGAACATAAAGGTTTATACCGCCAGAGTTACGCGACTTCACCTGAACCGGATTCCGATTATTTAGTACCTTTCGGAAAAGCGAATGTAATACGTA
>JAKAMS010000205.1 GCA_021812745.1 Bacteroidota bacterium
TAATTCACAATGGAATTATTGAGAATTATCTCTCATTGAAAAACGGTTTAGAAAAAGAAGGTTATAAATTTCTTAGTGAGACCGATACTGAAGTTCTTGCTCATTTAATTGACCACTATTTAAAACTGAAACACTCACTCTTTCAGGCTGTAAGATACGCTCTAAATGAAGTAGAAGGCACATACGGCATTTGTGTAATCTATAAAGGGGAGAAAGATAAAATCATTGCCGCACGTAAAGGTTCTCCTCTTGTTCTGGGTATTGGTAATAACGAAAACTTTGTGGCTTCTGATGTTAATGCTTTGATTGCTCATACCAAACAAGTCGTTTATTTAGAAGATGGAGAAATAGCAGAAATTTACAAAGATCATTTTACAACAAAAACTATTTCTGATGAAACTATCATCAAAGAGATATTTCAAGTTGAAGTTGGGATTGATGAAATTACTAAAGGCGGCTATCCTCACTTTATGTTGAAAGAGATTATGGACCAGCCAGATTCAATCTATAATTCTTTAAGAGGAAGATTGGTTTACGATGAGGGAATTTCCAAACTCGGCGGTCTTCAGGGTTTTGAAGATCGTATAATAAACTCAAAGAGAATTTTAATTACGGCTTGCGGAACATCATGGCATGCCGGATTAGTAGGCGAGTATATGCTGGAACAATATGCCGGAATTCCTGTTGAGGTGGAATATGCTTCCGAATTTCGTTACCGGCATCCGATCATCACTAAAGATGATACTGTTATTTTTATTTCTCAAAGCGGCGAAACTGCAGATACGCTTGCTGCTATGAAAGAAGCTAAAAAGAAAGGTGCTCTTTGCATCGGTATTTGCAACGTTGTGGGAAGTTCAATTGCTCGTGAAAGTGATGCCGGAGTTTATATACACGCCGGACCGGAAATCGGAGTAGCATCAACAAAAGCATTTACATCTCAAATCTCTGTGCTTGCATTAATTACATTGCTTCTTGCTCGTAGAAGGAATTTAAGTCTTCCTGAAGGGCAAGAGATTATCACTCAAATGAAAAAGTTAACAGATAAAATTGGGATAATCCTAAAACAGAATGACTATATTAAAGAAATAGCTGAGAAATACGCGGACTCAAAAAATTTCTTATATCTAGGAAGGGGATATAACTTTCCGGTTGCGCTCGAAGGCGCTTTGAAACTAAAAGAAATTTCTTACATACATGCGGAAGGTTATCCGGCAGCCGAAATGAAACACGGTCCGATTGCTTTGATTGATAATGATATGCCTGTTGTTTTCATTGCTACTAAAGATTCCGTTTACGATAAAGTGGTAAGTAATATACAAGAAGTAAGAGCGAGGAAAGGAAGAATCCTTGCAATTGTAAATGAAGGCGATGATCAGATAGAAAGTATGGTTGATCATGTGATAAAAGTTCCTAAGACACACAATATGTTAACACCAATTTTAACAGTAATACCGTTGCAATTAATTGCTTATCACATAGCAGTTAAGAAAGGACTAAATGTTGATCAACCGCGTAATTTGGCAAAAAGTGTCACAGTTGAATAAACCATAAAAGAGGTAAAATATGTCACGTAGAAACGTCCTTATCATGGGTGCAGCAGGACGGGATTTTCATAACTTCAATGTATTCTTTAGAGATAACGAGAATTACAATGTTGTTGCCTTTACTGCTACTCAAATTCCAAACATCTTTGGCAGAAGCTATCCCGCAGAACTCGCAGGAAAATTATATCCCGATGGAATTAAGATTTATGAAGAGTCGGAACTTGTTGATCTGATCCGCAAATTAAAAGTGGATGAAGTTGTATTTGCATATTCCGATATTACTTTCAATTATGTTATGTCAAAGGCGTCAATAGTTAATGCTGCAGGGGCTTCATTCCGCTTAATGGGTGCCTCTGAAACTATGATTAAAAGCACCAAGCCTGTTGTAGCAGTTCTTGCTGTTAGAACCGGTTGTGGAAAATCTCAAACATCAAGAAGAATTGTTAAACTTCTTCAAGATGCAGGCAAAAAAGTTGTTGCCATTCGTCATCCTATGCCTTATGGTGATTTAGTAAAACAAAAAGTTCAGCGATTTGCGACTATTGATGATTTGAAAAAGCATGAATGTACAATTGAAGAGATTGAAGAATACGAACCGCACATTGCCAGGGGCGGAGTTATTTATGCCGGCGTGGATTACGAAGCAATTCTGCGCGAAGCGGAAAAGGAAGCCGATGTAATTTTATGGGATGGCGGCAACAATGATATGTCATTCTATAACGCAGATGTAACGTTTACCGTTGTTGATCCGCATAGACCTGGACATGAAATGAATTACTATCCCGGTAATACTTCGTTACGAATGGCGGATGCGGTCATTATCAATAAAATGGATTCCGCTACTAAAGAGGGAATTGAAACTGTACGGAAAAATATTCAGGCAGTTAATCCCAAAGCGATTGTTATTGATGCGGATTCTCCGCTTACTGTTGATAATCCTGAACTAATAAAAGGTAAACGTGTTCTTGTTGTTGAAGACGGACCAACATTAACCCACGGTGAAATGAAATACGGCGCAGGTACTGTTGCTGCAGAAAGATTAAAAGCAAAAGAAATTGTTGACCCGAGACCGTTCACTGTAAATTCAATATCAGATACTTTCAAAAAATATCCTAACATTGGCGTTCTGCTCCCTGCAATGGGTTACGGCGAAGAACAAATTAAAGATCTTGAAGAAACAATCAACAAAACTGATTGCGATTCTGTAGTCATCGGAACTCCTATTGATCTCGGCAGAATTTTGAAAATCAACAAGCCATCAACCCGTGTTATGTATGAATTGCAAGAAACAGGTAAGAATACATGTGAATCTGTTCTTAAAGCTAAAGGTCTTATATGAAAAAGATTGCAGTTGTTGCATTTGGTGGCAACGCTCTCTTACGTGCTAATGAAGTTGGTACAATTGAACAGCAAGAAAAGAACACGCTTGATACATGTAATAAGTTGATAAGTTTATTACGGAACGATTACAATCTTGTTATAACACATGGCAACGGACCACAAGTTGGAAATATTCTTCTGCGTAATGAAGCCGGTTATGCTCAATATAAAATTCCTAAAATGCCGTTAGATATTTGTGTAGCCGATTCCCAAGGAGGAATCGGTTACATGATAGATCGGCAGATGCGCAATGCAATCAGCAAAACAAACCTGCGTAGAAATGTGGTGGCAATTATTACTGAGACTTTAGTTGATATAAATGATCAGGCTTTTCAGAATCCTACAAAACCAATTGGACCTTATTACTTAAAAGAAGAAGCGGATCTTCTTGCTAAGGCAAACAATTGGGTTTTTAAGGAAGATCCGCGCAAGAGAGGATGGAGAAAAGTTGTTGCTTCTCCTAAACCGATTGATATAATGAATAAGAAGGTAATAAAGGACTTAGTTAAACACGGTCATATTGTTATTGCGGTTGGAGGAGGCGGAATTCCCGTCTATTGGCATGCCGACACAAAGTACCTTGAAGCGATCGAAGCTGTAGTTGATAAGGATCTAGCTTCTGCAGTTTTGGCGCGGGAGATTAAGGCTGACCGGTTCTACATTATTACAGACGTTCCAAAAGTTTTTATAAATTTCAATAAACCTAATCAGAAAGCTCTTGATCGCTTAACAGTTGCAGAAGCACGAAAATATTTAGATGCTGGAGAATTTCCTTCCGGAAGTATGGGACCAAAAATTCTTGCCGCTGTTGAATTTGTTGAGAATAGCGGAAACGAAGCAATCATTACATGCGAAGAAGATATTGAAAAAGAAAATTGCGGAACGAGAATTACAAAGGGTTAATAATAATTTAGGAGAAATACAAAGTGGCATTCAATCTAAGAAACAGAAATTTTTTAAAACTTCTTGATTTTACTCCAAAAGAGATCAAATATTTATTAGACCTTTCAAAAGATTTGAAAGCTGCAAAATATGCCGGTACAGAAACTAAGAGACTAAAAGGGAAAAATGTTGTTCTTCTCTTTGCAAAGGATTCGACTCGCACAAGATGCGCCTTTGAAGTAGCTGCTCTTGACCAAGGTGCCGGAGTTACATTCTTAGGTCCATCTGGTTCTCAGATGGGGAAAAAAGAGTCTATGAAAGATACCGCGCGTGTTCTTGGAAGGATGTATGATGGAATTGAGTACAGGGGCTTTGGTCAAGAGATTGTTGAAGAACTTGGCGCCTATGCAGGTGTGCCGGTTTGGAATGGTCTTACAGATGAATTTCATCCCACTCAGGTATTAGCTGATTTTCTTACCATCATGGAACATTCTAATAAGCCATTGAATGAAGTTACATTAGTCTATTTAGGCGACGCAAGAAATAATATGGGTAACTCTCTGATGGTTGGTTCTGCAAAAATGGGAATGAAATTTAGAGCTGTTGCACCAAAAAATTTATGGCCAAATGAAGAACTTGTAAAAAAATGTAAAGAGATCGCAAAAGAAACCGGTGCTGTAATTGAGTTTTCAGACGATCCGGTTAAAGGCGTCAAGGGTGCAGATTTCTTATATACAGATGTCTGGGTCTCTATGGGTGAACCTGAAGCTATCTGGGAACAGAGAATTAAAGTGATGAAACCATATCAAGTTAATATGGAAATGATAAAGAACACAGGCAATCCGGATGTTAAATTTTTACATTGCTTACCAGCGTTTCATAATAGAGAAACTACAGTAGGTGAAGAAATTTTTAAAAAGTTTGGTCTTGAAGCGATGGAAGTTACCGATGAAGTTTTTGAATCGTCACACTCAATTGTTTTTGATGAAGCGGAAAACAGGCTTCATACTATTAAAGCAATTATGGTTGCAACGTTGGGCGACTAAAATTTCATTTCTGAAATGAATTAGAAAAAATTCGATGTAATTTGATTAATTTGCAAAAGAAGAGCGCTTACGGGCGCTCTTCTTTTTTAATTTCATGATCCATGTGGAAATGATAATTGGGGAAATACCGTGGCAGCTTTATAATATTATGAATCATTATTCCAGTTGATAAACGGTCTACCCATGATGAGAGCGGCCAGCCAAAATGTAAATGGATTTCTTTTTCCGATGCAGGAATTTCATACTCAATAGTTTTGAGTACAGCTGTAATCATATCGAAGAGATTTAATTTCCTCTCAATAGCAATCCAAAAATGGTTTTCTCGGAATGGTGTAGGTGTATCAAGTCGCGGGGCATAAAAACTTACAAAAATTGAATTGTCGGAAGAAATTGCGGTTTCTTCTTCCAATGGTCTCCGGA
>JAKAMS010000206.1 GCA_021812745.1 Bacteroidota bacterium
CCGAATTATTTTAGCGACTTTCGTTTATTGATTAATCAGTTAATTATTAATTCTTTTTTATAAGACTATCTTCAAGTTGTCTTTGCATTTCATTTAACTGTGTTGAAATTCTCGAGTCAACATTTCCAATCTCTGTTTCTATTAAGCACCCGCCCAGCTCGATGCGCTCATCCGGCTCAATCTTAATTTTATTGAATGAACCGCTGTGTATTAAATTTTTTGTTGTCTCGTTTAATTCTTCAATATCTGCTGGATTTAATTTTAGTCTTATTTCGTTTGCACCCATAATTTTATTTATTGCAAAGCGTACGTTCTCATTTATAATTGTATTGCTGCTTATTTCTCTCTGAATTACTTTTTTCGCAACTTCAAATGCTGTTTCAATTACCAATTTTTCAAACGATTTTTCGTAATCCGCAAAGCTTGCATCGAACTGCTCAAGAATTTTATGAACTTCTTCATACTTACGGAAAAGCTTGTCTGTGTATTCTCGTTCAACATCTCTTCTGGTTTTTTCTTGAGCTTCGCGGTACCCGAGTGAATAATAATCTTCAAGTTGTTTTTTTAATAGGTCAGATTCACTTTCGGTTTCCATTACATTTCCGTAACCAGAAACTTTTACATTTGTTTTGCTAGAACGGGAATTAAGTTTAATTACATCAGACATATACTTCTTCCGGTCCGCCGCGCAGGTTGAGAGAGATTTCTCCCTGCTCTTCTAGCGCTTTTATTGCATCAATGATACGAGCTTGTGCGGCTTCTACTTCTTTTAATTTTACCATTCCCATGTATTGAAGTTCTTCTTTTAGCAGATCTGCGGCGCGCTCACTCATATTCTTGAATATTTTTTCTTTTAGTCTTTCTTCCGAAATTTTTAATGCTAACGCAAGATCTTTCCTGTCAATCTCGCGCATAATCTTCTGAATATCTTTGTCGCTGATGTTAATAATCTCATCAAAGATGAACATCAGTCTTTTTACTTCGTATGTTGTTTCTGGGTCTAAGCTTTCCAGTTTCTCTAAAATTTCTTTTACCATTGAAACGTTGGTTCTGTTTAGAATAGCTGCAAGACATTTTGCGCCGCCAAGTTTTCCAACAGACTGGCTCATTGAAGCACCGGCAATTTCATCAACAACATGTTCAATTTGCTTTAATGTCTGCGGCGCAATTTTACCGAGCGTTGCTATTCTATGAGCAATGTCTAATCTCAAATCTTCGGGAAGTTCTTTCAAAGCACTAGCTGTTTGATCAGGGCTTAACTGCGAAAGTATTAGAGCCATCGTCTGCGGATGCTCTTTGTTCAAGAAATTAATTAACTGTGCAGGTTCCGCTTTTTTTAGAACATCGAAACCTCTCAGTGTTGTTAAACGTTTTATTTTATCTATAATTTCCGACGCTTTAGGAGTTCCATAGCTTTTTTCCAAAACTGCTTGGGCAAAATCTAATCCTCCCTCCAAAACATATTCTCGTGCAGTAACCATGCTGTAGAATTCTTCTATTACCGTATCTGCGGTTTTGGAAGAAATATTTTTCACTTTGGAAATTTCCGCCGAGAGATATTCAACATCATTAGGATCAAGATGTTTTAGAACGGCGGCTGCCGCTTCAACATTCATCGCAACCATCAGCATGGCTGCTTTTTGCACTCCGGTTACTTCCTCGCGCAAATCTTTTAGTTGTAATTTATCAGATTTCATCTTCGTGCATCCATGCGTTTATTAATTTTGCGGCATCCATTGGATTTTTTGTAACATAATTCACAATTCTTTCCTGTTGATTTTTTTTCTGCAGGGCTTCATCAGAAATATCGTCTTCTATATCGCCCATAGGAAGCATACCCCTTTTCTTTTTTGCAACTATTTGATGGACCTGGCTCTGTTGCGAAGGAAGCTGTGCGGCTAATGTTTCTCCGCTCATTTCAAATTGACCGGAATTGACTGTTCCGATCACAATCCGTTCATTCTTCAAACGTTTCATTAAATTTTTGAGAACAAAGATTGATGAAACGATCGCAACGACTATAAAAGTTAGATTGATCCATTCATTAGCATCGGGCAAAGAAGTTTTGCCTGCATCCTCAGTTATGGTTTCAACCTGTTTTGTTTCGAATGGTATATTGGTAATTGAGAACTGGTCGTTTCGTTGAACATCTATACCAACAGCATTTTTAATAATCTGCTCTAATTTATTTATCTGATCCTGCGGACGCGGATCGAATACAGTTTCAGTTTTGCCGCCTTTCTTAACTTCCTTGGGAATATCATTGATAACAGCAGCAACGCTTAAACGTTTTATGTTGCCGCTTTCCGCAACAACTTTTTCAATAGATTTATTAACTTCATAATTAGTAAGCGTATTATCATTCGTTTGTGCAGTTGAATCGTTCTGAGCCCTACCGGAATTATTTGCTTTCATAATTTGTTCGCTGATAGCCACTTGAGAATCAGGATCATAATTCTCCATTGTTTTTTCAACTTGATCAAAATTCAAATCTGCATTTACCTGAACCATAGAATTGCCGTAACCAAGAACATTGTCTAAAATGGATTGAGCTTTTTGAGCTAAATAATTCTCTACATTCTTTTTAATTTCATACTGTTTTGATGAAGCAACGGCAAGCGATCCTTCATCATTATCATTATTGAGGATTCTTCCTTTCGTATCTATAATTGAAACTTTTGACTGCTGCAATCCTTCTATACTTCCGCACAATAAATTAACTATTGCCTGTATATTTTCTTTGGAGGGTGCCGAACTACCTTTTAGTTTAAGTACAACAGAAGCCGTGGGTAATTTTTCTTCCTCTTTAAAGATTGTTTTTTGCGGAATTGCGATATGAACTCTCGCTCCAATAACTCCATCTTGTTGTTGAATTGTTCTTGCAAGTTCACCTTCAAGTGCGCGTTTATAATTTAGTTTTTGGAGGAACTCGCTCATTCCCATAGTTGTCTTATCAAATATTTCGTAGCCAATTATTCCGGAACTTGGAATTCCTTTTCCCGCAAGAGCAAGCCGAAGCTCATAAACTTTTTCCCGCGGTACTTTTATTGTCTGCCCGTTATCATCAATTTTATAAAGTACTTTTTGACCCGATAAGTACTCAACAACTTTTGAAGCATCTTCTTGCGATAGTCCCGAATAAAGCGAAGTATAATTTGGTTCGTTCAGAAAGAAAAGAAGAATTGAGAGCAAACCCACGGTTAAAATAACTCCGCCGCCAAGCATAAATTTTTGCTTGGGGTTCAATTTATTTAGAATACCTAAGAGAGCTTGAAGAGGATTTGAGTTCATAATTAAATTGGCATCCTAGTTAGTTCCTTAAACATGTCAACTGTTTTGTTCCGGATTTCCATCAAAAGTTCAAGACTTGTTTTTGCCTTTTCTCCCGCAATCATCACTTCGTGAAGTTGAACGCCATCGCCCGAAACAAACTTTTCTATTGAGTTTTGAGAATTGATTTGATCTTGATTTACATCTTTGATTAAATCGGAAAACGTACTGCTCAATTTATCAGCGCCAGCCTGTTTAACTTTACCCGGCTCCATTGCGTTTGGTAATAAATTTCCGAATCCTTCAATTTTCATTTCATCCTCTCTTATCGAAAAGTGAGCCGACATGCACACCGGAGACTTTCCCTTTCGAGTTATATAATTGATAATCCATTATTTCATTCTGTTTTGCCGGATAAAGCTGAGCAAAATATTTTTTCTCTTCAGGAGAAATAATTTCATTGTTAGCTTTTTGAGACGCAGCAGTTTTATTGGCTGCGGCAGCTTTCATATAAGTCGGGTGATAATTACCAATACTGTTTGTAGAAACTCTCATTTATATCTCCAAAGTATCTTTAACCATTTGTTTTGATGAATTAAGCGCTTGAAGATTTGCTTCGTAGCTCCGTGTCGCTGCAATCATATCTACCATTTCGTTGATTACATTAACATTAGACATCTGAACATATCCTTTATCATTTGCATTAGGATTATCCGGCATATAGACAAGATCGCCTGGCTTTTGGTCTACCATTTCATCAATCTTCATTTTCCCCATATCCGATTGTAGAGAAAAATCTTGCGGACTGCTTGGAAGTGAAAAATGATTTTCGTTTGATGTATTGAGTTTTAGGAATTGACCTTCTGTAGATAAATTTTTAGCAAATGTGTTCTGATCGGCTTCAACTTTTATATATTTTCTTTTATACGGTTCTCCATTTTCATTACGTACTGTATCTGCATTTGCAATATTCTGAGAAATCAGATCCATTCTTTTTCTTTGAATACTCATTCCCTTTGCGCTAAAATTCAAACCGAATAAGCTTCCTAGTATTTTCAAACCGCACCTCCCCCTTTAATTACGCTTTGAATATTCTTGTAGTACTCACCTACTTTTTTGGATGCGAACTTGAAACGGAGTGTGTTTTCTGCCAATTCCGACATTTCTCGTTCTATGTTAACATTGTTCACTCCGGAATCCATTTCAGTGCTGTTATCGTAGACTGTCTCATACTTTGAACCGTTAGAATTATTCATCTGAAGCGAACCAAGATGTTTTTCGTTATCAGTCTTGAGAAATGAACTAACGTTTTCATCGAGCATATCTTTGAAAACAACATCTTCCCTTTTATAATTTTCTGTTCCAATGTTTGAAATGTTTTTCGCAATAACATTGTTCTTAACTGAACAGTAATCGAGAAGGTTTTGAAGTAGCTTTATTGATTCTGGCATTTTTTGCCTTTGAGTTTTTATTACTACATACCCAAATCAAATGCCAGATAAAATGTTTTGAAATCTATGAAATGCGTTGCTAAGGGAAGTCGGCTGTGGCTAATATTCTACTATTGTTATCTATTATTCAGTATAATCTAAGATTATTGATTTAGTTTGACCGCAAGAGCAAACAAATTTTATCTCTTTGATAGAATCATTGGCATCTTTCTTCAATATTATGCGTATTCCGTCAAGTTCATCATCTTCAACTGCAATTTTCGCCATTCCTTTGATTTCAAATTCTTCACTTTTTAGAAGATTGCCGGTATGTGCTTTGTTTTTTGAAAAAATATCTTTGAATAGCGAGTCTTCAAAACGATGTGGCATGATTACTTCTCCTTACTTCAAATAATTTATGTAATAAATTTTACTCTTTAGAGTACTCTATTTATCATTTCCGGAATTTTTTCTGCCGGCAAAACCAGGTCCGCAATTCCACCGTCAACTATTGCTTTCGGCATTCC
>JAKAMS010000207.1 GCA_021812745.1 Bacteroidota bacterium
AAATTGAAGAGAAGGAAGCTACTGCCCAAAAAGCAATAATAATTTTTTTCATATCTGTCTCTCTCTGTTTGTTCAAAGATAATGAAACTGTTTCTTATACATAAGAGGAAAATCGCATGTTCCACTATGTTGGCATAATTAAACGTTTGACTTAATCATCTTTCATTCTAAAGCCGCTTTCTTTATTTTTCGAAGCACTTAATTAAGGGTATATTTCATTCCATTTTAAGTACCTTAATGAAAAAATTATTACTCGAACTTCTAAAAAAATATTTTGACACAATCACTGCTAGTTGGAGAGAAAAACTATTGCTTATTTGCGATGGCAAACTTTCTGCACAGCAGCTTCATACCTTTGCTGAAAGCAGTATAAACACTTTTATTGAAGTGCTTGAAACAGGCGATTACAAATCAGCAGACCAATATCTTGTGGATTCCTACACACTGTTTTCAGAAGCGAATTTAAATTTGCTCGAAGTGAGCCAGTTTTTCAGTCAAGGCAGGTTTGCTGTTTTTAATTTTGTTGAAGATGATTCGATGGGAAATACAGATCCCGTTATTCTTCTTGGATTTTTTGACGAATTAATTGAACAAATTTATGCCCGCTATTCAATCCTTTATCAAGATACTAAACTGAAAGAATTAGAATTGAATAGGGACCGTCTTGCTTCCAAACTCGAATTGAATCAGCAGTATTTAAAAAATATTCTCCATTCTTCAGATCAAGCAATTATGATGGTTGATCAAAACGAAAAATTTATTACATGGAATAAAGGAGCCGAGAAAATTTTCGGCTATACAGAGAATGAAGTTCTTGGTAAACCTTCCTCTCTTCTCTTTCCTGACGGTGAAAAATATGTTAAAGAACTGGAAAGAATTAAAGAAGATGCTAAAAAAATCGGTTATACAAGCATCATTGAATCGGAGCGCAAAAGAAAGAACGGTGAAATAATAACGGTGCGGCTTAGTGTTTCTCAATTACACAGCAGCGACGGAGAATACAAAGGCAGGTCCATTATTTTTAAGGACTATACGGAATTTAAGCGCTTGCAGGCTCAGATTGATCAATCAGAAAAACTTGCTGTAATTGGTCAGCTAGCCGCAGGTGTAGCGCATGAAATCGGCAATCCTCTTACTTCAATTTCTTCACTTGTTCAAATTTTGCAGCGCAGAAGTCAAGATCAATTTATCAGCGAACAACTTGTGAATATTAAAGAGAACATTGACCGCATAACAAAAATTGTCCGGGAACTTGTGGATTTCTCACGTCCGCCAAGTTATGAGACCGCTGTTCAAGACATTACCGATGTTTTGAAGACAGCGCTCGGAATAGTTAAGTATGATAAACGAATCCGCAAAGTAAATTTTGAAACTGATTTGAAGAACGCTTTACCGGCTGTACGTGTTGCATCTGACCAGCTTCTTCAGGTATTCATTAACATACTCATCAACGCTCTTGATGCTATTGAAGGAAACGGAACAATTATTTTAAAATCGGATTATGACAATAAAAATGTTTACATAGAAATAAATGATGACGGCTGCGGAATGGATGAAGCAACTCTAGCCCAGATTTTCGATCCGTTCTTCACCACAAAAGAAGTAGGAAAAGGAACCGGTCTCGGGTTATCAGTCAGTTACGGAATCATCAAAAGATTCAACGGCGAGATAAAAGTAAAAAGCAAATTGAAAGAAGGAAGCATGTTCACAATCACTCTTCCGATAGAAAACAATTGACGGAGTAATAATGTCAGCAAAAATTTTGATCGTTGATGACGAAAAATCAATAAGAGATTCTCTTAAAATGGTTTTGGCAGAAGAAGGATTTACAACCGACGCAGCGGGCGACGGCGAAGAAGCACTTCAAAAAATCCGGGAAAATGATTACGACGTTGTAATCTCTGATATAAAAATGCCGAAACTTGACGGTATGCAGCTTTTAGAATCTGCAACTAAAATTTCACCGGAAACTTTTTTCATTATCATGACGGCTTACGCGTCGGTAAAAACAGCAATTGATGCGCTTCGTAACGGCGCATTTGACTATTTGATTAAACCGGTTGAGTTCGAAGATGTAATTATAAGAGTAAAAAGATTGATCGAGTATAAGAATCTTGCAGCAGAAAATAAATCACTGCGCCAGAGAATTTCTTCCGATTCAGGATATACCAATCTAATTGGCAAAAGCGAACCGATGAAAAAAGTTTTCAACATCATTTCTCAAGTTGCGCCCACAAACAGCAATGTTTTGATCTTTGGAAAAAGCGGAACTGGAAAGGAACTTGTCGCAAAAGCAATTCACTACAACAGTCTGCGTAAAGACAAAATTTTTCTTCCCATTAACTGCGGCGCTATTTCGGAAAATTTAATAGAGAGCGAACTGTTTGGTCATAAAAAAGGATCTTTTACCGGTGCGTCGGATGATAAAGTCGGGTTGTTTAAAGTAGCCGATGGCGGAACACTTTTTCTGGATGAAATCGGCGAACTGCCGATAAATCTACAAGTAAAACTTTTGCGGGCAATTGAAGACCGGGAATTTATTCCTGTTGGCGGCGTTAAAGCTGTTAGCACAGATGTAAGAATTATCGCCGCTTCAAATCAAGACCTTTATGAAAGAACAAAGACGAATGAATTCCGTGAAGATCTTTATTACCGGCTGAATGTAATTGAAATAAAACTCCCGACATTAAACGAGCGTTCGGAAGATATTCCGCTTCTTATTAATTACTTCATAGATAAATTTTCTAAAGAGATGGGGAAAAAAATCATCGGCGTTGACAACGAAACTATGAAAATACTTTTATCGCACGATTGGCGCGGCGGTGTGCGCGAGTTGGAAAATGTTATTGAGCGCGCAATGATTTTCGCTTCTAAAGATTATATAACTATTGACAATCTTGCAGAACATTTCAGAGGAAAAGACATTCAGGAAAGTTTTCCCGATCTTCTAAAAGACGCCATAAAGGATTTTGAAAAGGAACACATTTTAAAGACAATCAAAAAATATAATTACAACAAGGAAGAAGCCGCCAAAGCATTGGATATTGGGCTTTCCTCTCTTTACAGAAAGATGGATGAACTTGGAATTCCCACAAAATCTATTAATGAAAACTAAAATCCGTCCTTCTGACAAAAATTTAGAAACGTGCGGGATTAGAATTAATTTTATTATATTAGTTACAGTTCTCATCTAATATCGAAGGGTATGGAACAAGATAAAATTAATTTTGATGTCTTAAAAGAATTCAACAGCCGATTTAGTAATATTTTCTTTTCGATGAAATATTTTAACGGCTCTGCGGAAAACTTTGTATCGGATTCCGTTGAACAAATTACCGGTTATACACCCGCCGAAATAAATAGTCTGCCGGAAAATCACTACTCAATTATTTTTGAAGAAGATTTAAACGCAGTTAAAAATAGTCTCGTAGAATTTGAAAACGATCCCAATAAAGATTCGCTTGAACTCACTTACAGAATCAATTCGAAATCGGGCAATCCGGTTTGGGTAAAAGAATTTTTGAGTGTCGTTCGTGCAGAGAACGGAACAAATATTATTCAGAGAAAAAGCACAGTTCTAAATATCTCCGAAATAAAGCTTAATGAAACCGAACTCCAGAAATCTTGCGACTCTCTTAAAGAACTGAATGTATCGAAAGATAAATTTATTTCTATTGTGTCTCATGATCTGCGTGCACCGTTTACGACTCTTCTTGGCTTTTCAGAAATTCTTCTTAACGAACAAGACGTTTCAGAAGATGAGCGGAATGAATATATCCGTTATATTTACGATGCATCAAAATCGCAGCTCAACCTAATTAACTGTCTTTTAGATTGGTCGCGGTTGCAAACCGGCAGAATAAAAGTTGAACCGGTGCGATTAAATGTTAGAACAGTTGTTTCAAACGCAGTTACTCCGCTTACGGGCGATGCTGTTAGAAAAAATATTGATATAAAAATTGAAATCCCATCCGACCTTCATATAAATGCTGACGAACGTTTAATAAGCCAAGCCATTGTTAATTTAGCGACAAATGCTATTAAATTTACTCCGGAAGGAAAAGAAGTTCATCTTTCCGCCAGCAGATTTAAAGAAGGAATGGTTGAAATTGTTGTCCGCGATGAAGGACTTGGAATTTCCGAAGAGAATCAGACAAAACTTTTTAAGATTGATCAAAAATTTTCTCTCGTTGGAACGAATGGAGAAAAAGGAAGCGGACTAGGATTAACATTAGTCAAAGAAATTGTTGAAAAACACGGCGGACAGGTTTGGTTCTATTCTCAAGTCGGTGAAGGAAGTGAGTTTCACTGTACTGTTCCGGAAGCCAAGAACGTTATTCTATTAGTTGAAGACGAAGAGAGTGTTAGAGCACTCTACAAAAAAATTATTGAGCAGGCTCTTCCTAATTTTGAGGTTAAATTTGCCGGTAACGGTTATGAGGCAATTGGAATGTACCGCGATCTGCTTCCTACAATAATCATAACAGACCATGATATGCCTCTGATGAATGGAATTCAGCTGGTTGAAGCAATTCAGAAAAAAGAAGCTAATAGAACGGTTCCAATAATTGTTGTCTCCGCTAAACTTAACGATGAAATCTCTAAAAAATATTTGCGACTCGGAGTTGACAGAATAATTTCTAAACCGGTAGAACACGATTTGCTGGTAAGCCAAATTAGAGAATGTCTTTTCTAAAAATAATCACAACTATTTCATTCTGAAAAAACAGGTTAAAATGGCTGCTGGGAATAACATTGCCGTAAAACATTGGCACGCGCTTTATACAAAACCCCGTCAAGAATTCAAAGCGGCAATCCAGTTGGAAAGTGTTTCAATTGAGAATTACCTTCCTACTTTTACAGTAACAAAAAAATGGAGCGACCGGAAGAAAAAAATTACCGAGCCGTTATTCCGTGGCTATATTTTTGTTCATGCTGATGAAAAGGACAGAGTGCTGGCTGTTTCTCAAAAAGCTATTGTAAAAACAATTTTTTTTGACGGCAAACCGGCAGTCATTCCTGATTGGCAGATTGCGGGTATAAAAAAAATGCTGAGCGATTCTCCAGATGTATTCGTTTCAAATAAAATTGAAACAGGCACTAAAGTAAAAATTGTAGACGGTCCATTTAAAGACGTAATTGGCGTTGTAACAAATATTCAAGAAGATAAATGGCTTTCAGTTTCAGTTGAATTGCTGAGATGTTCCATTATGGTTCGGCTTACAAA
>JAKAMS010000208.1 GCA_021812745.1 Bacteroidota bacterium
CATATAATTGAGCAGAACAGCCAGCTTAAAGAACTTCACAGCGAATTGAAAGAGAAAGCTGGCGAATTAGAAAAACAAAGAGCCAAAGCAGTTGAACTGACAAGAGTGAAATCGGATTTCCTTGCAAGTATGTCGCACGAACTCCGCACACCGTTGATATCAATTCTTGGTTTAACAGAATTGCTAATTAAAGATACACTCGTTACATCAAGAACAAAGGACCGCTTAAATATCGTTCACCGCAACGGCGAAAAACTTCTCGGGCTTATTAATAATATTCTCGAGTTCTCAAAATTTGAATCGGGCAAGATTGAGATTAAGAAAGAAAGCTTCTTGCTAAGCGACCTTCTTAAAGAATTAAATCCAAATATCAAACATCTAACATCAGAGAGGAATCTTAAATATATTCTCGAGATTGAAAACAGCTCAAATGCATTAATAAGTTCCGATAAGGGCAAATTGGAGCAAATACTTCTCAATTTACTTGTCAATGCTGTCAAGTTTACAGAAAATGGTTCAGTTAAATTATCTGTAAATATTTTGGGCGGAAAAGATATTGAGTTTATTGTTACAGACACCGGCATAGGAATTACTGAAGAACAACAAGAAGTAATATTTGGTGAATTCCGTCAAGTTGACAGCAGCACCACAAGAAAATATGGCGGCGCAGGATTGGGACTGGCTATTTGTAAAAAGTATATTGAATTATTAGGAGGCGTTCTACAACTAAAAAGTGAAATTGGGAAAGGTTCGAGTTTTTATTTTGTGCTACCGGACTCTGTCCTAGATGTTTTTGATAATCCTGATCATAAATTTTTGACTCTTTCGGAAGATCTTAATAATGATGAAGATACAGAATCAATATTAATCATTAATGCCAATACGGATTCTCTAAGACTCATCGGCGATTATCTCGCGTCGTATAATTATAGAATCATAACCACAGCCAACAGCACAGACGGAATCCGCTTAGCGAAAGAAAAACTTCCGGCAGCAATTGTTTTGGATCCTCTGATTCACGATCAAAATGTTTGGAATATCATTCTTGAACTAAAAAACAATTTAACAACGCGGAATATCCCGATCATTATTACAATGATTATTGAAGAAGAGAAAGTGGGTTGGGAGCCGGAAATATTTGATTTCATCTCTTCCGAAGTTGAACGCGATTATTTTGAAAATCTGATTAAAAGAGCTGAGTTACATTTTGATAATCGAATTCGGAAAATTGTAATTCTGGAGAAGGATGATGCCGGTTATAAAAAACTTGTAAATATTTTTGGAGGGGAATACGAATTTATTCTTTTGAATTCAGTAGACGCCGTTAAACAAAAAATTAAAGAAGAGAATCCGCAGCTAATTGTAATTGATATGGAATCGTTCAATATAGAAGCTCTGCAGGCAAGTTTTGATTTGTCCCGGCAAAGATTCGCAAAAAATATTCCAATTGTTTTTAAACTTCCTCGTGAGTTCGGTAACGAACTGAGTAAAGCACTCAATTCAAAACTGAGAGAAATAACATTGAAAATAAAAGCTCATCCTTTGGATGTTCTAAAAATATTGCGGGACCGTTTAAAGATTGATGACGATAAAACAAACAAAAAAATTAATTTAATTGAAGAGCCGTTTCAGAAACTAAGCCAGATTTTGCCCGGCGCAAACATAGAGAAAAACGAAAAGACTAAACAGACTGTTCTTATTGTTGATGATGATAATGACGCGCTTTTTACCATCGGAGAATTTGTAAAACAACTTAACTGTGATACCATATTTGCTCACAATGGAATGGAGTGTTTGTTAACACTCAACCATGTCCAGCCGGATTTAATATTTCTTGATATTATGATGCCGCAGATGGACGGTTTTGAAACCATCAAGCGTATCCGAGGCGATGAAAAATTTGCCAAAATTCCGGTTATTGCTCTAACTGCATACGCAATGCTTGATAATAAAAATATTATTGAAAAAAATGGTTTTAATGATCTGGTAACAAAACCGATTAATTCTAAAATCCTTGCCGCTAAGATGAATAAATTTCTTTTATCTAAAGTTGATAAATAAAAAATGAAAAAAATATTAATAATAGATGATTACCCCGATAATGTTTTTCTTCTTCAAGACAGACTTGAAAAGGAAGGATTTGAAGTGATAAAGGCATATCACGGTGAAACAGGAATCCAAAAAGCGATTGAAGAAAAACCTAATCTGATTCTTTTAGATATAATGATGCCCGATATCTCCGGTTTTGAGGTGTGCAAAATATTAACTGCAAATCAAGAGACAAAGTTAATTCCTATAATCCTTCTTACAGCGTTGACCGAAGCCGATAGTCTTAAGCAAGGTTTGTCTGCCGGCGCATTCGATTATATTAAAAAACCATTCAACAGGACAGAACTAATTGCGAGAATTAATTCCGCTCTACGTTTTAGTGAAACGAATAAAATTCTTCTTGAAGTAGAAAAGATAAAAACCTATGCCGCTACGGTTGTTACTGCTAATCACGAAATAAAACAGCCGCTAACTTTAATTAATTTATCTACAGCGGCAATCAGAAGGGAAATTACTAAACCGGATTTCTCATATGAGGTTATATTGAAGCGAGTTGAATTTATTGAAAACGCAGCAAAAGATATTATCAACGTGTTGGATAAACTTGGTTCGATTAAAAAGCCTGTAATTACTCCTTACGTAAATGATCTCAACATAATAGATCTAAAAGCTGAGGAAGGAAAGTTACCCAATTAATTCGCGTACCAGCGAAAGTAACTCTTCAAAGTTGTATGGCTTGTTTATAATTTTGTTCACATTAACTTTATCAATTTTGCCGCTATCTGTAGGCGACCCCGAAGCAAGAATAATTGGAATATTGTAGTTAGCCGATGTAACTTCTTGAACGCATTCAAGCCCGTCCATTTCAGGCATCTTTCTGTCAATAATCAATAAGTCGGGCATTCTAACTTTTAATGTCTCCAAAACTTCAATTCCGTTAGAGCAAGTAAAAACTGTATAGTTATATGATTGGAGAAGTTCCGCAAGGAGTTCTCTTAGTATATCTTCATCTTCAGCAATCAATATTGTTTTTCCGCTGTCGTTAGAATGCGGTGTTGCCGCCTGTGCAGCTTCTAAGGTTAGTATAAACTCAGTGCCACTCTCCGGTTCACTTATAACCGCAATAGTTCCGCCGTAATTCTCAATTATTTTTTTCACTATTGATAAGCCAATTCCGGAAACAGTTTTTTTGTTCTTTGTGGAAAAATCTTCGTCAAAAATAAATGGAAGAGTCTCTTTGTCAATTCCTTTCCCGCTGTCTTTAATTCGAAGTTCAACTCTTGTCCCATCATCAAGATTTAATGTGGTAAAAGAAATAACTCCCGTTGTTTCAATTGATTCGATAGAATTTGTCAACAAATTTAGAATAACCCGGTAATAGTCGGAATATTTTCCGAGTACAAGTTTTAGATCCGGATCGAGAGCCAGCTTCAAATCAATTTTTCCTTTTTGCTGAATCAAAAATGAACGTACTATATCGCTTGTAACTGAATTTAAATTTATTCTTCTCAGATTATTGTTTCTGGATTTATCACCAAAGTTATCGCCTATCATTTCTGACGCAAGATAAGTTCCGGCTTCTATACTGTTGAGTATTGGTAGAATCTCTGATGAACTTGAGACTTTTCTTTTTAGAAGATCAATACTATTTAGAATGCGTGTGAAAATATTATTTAGATCGTGTGCAAGATGTTTTGTGGATGAATCGGTGTTCATTCTATTTTAAATTATACTTTAGAATTTTAGAATAGAGGGTCTTTTGGCTTATATCAAGAGCACGTGCTGTGTTTTCGCGGTTCCAGTCATTTTTATCGAGTGCTAACTTTATGTGAATCCGTTCAACCTCTTCCATTGATTTTATTGTGCCGTCATCTTTTGTGAAATTTGTAAAATCGAAGTCGGTCGTCGGCATATTTAAATCTTTCGGCAGAATCGTTTCAGTCTCAGAAAAAATTATTGCGCGTTCAATCATGTGTTCAAGCTCTCTAACATTACCGGGGAAGTTATAACGCTGTAATTCGGTCTTTGCCTCTTGTGAAAGTTTTTTTACGGCTCTTACCGGAGATTTTTTCTGTAAAAAATATTCTGAAAGCAGTAACACATCGCCGTTCCGTTCACGCAGCGGAGGAATTGTCAAAGTAATCACATTCAATCTGAACAATAGATCGCGGCGAAAATTTTTCTTCTCAGCTTCTTCCATCAAATTTTTATTTGTAGCACCAATTACGCGAACGGACGAAGTGAGATTTGTAACTCCTCCAACTCTTCTGAATTCTCCATTCTCTAGAAATCGCAACAGTTTCGGCTGAAGAGCCAGACTCAGCTCGCCGATTTCATCAAGAAATAAAGAACCGCCATTCGCAATTTCAACAAGACCTTGCTTTGAACTCTTGGCATCTGTGAAAGCGCCTTTTTCATATCCAAAAAGTTCACTTTCAATTAATTGATCGGGAAGCGACGCGCAATTAATTGCTACAAAAGGTTTATCTGCACGGTTAGAATTTTTGTGAATAAATTCAGCGAATAATTCTTTACCGGTTCCGGTTTCACCTTCAAGTAAAATATTTGATTCCGATTTAGCAGCACGTTCGGCTAATTTCAATATGTTTTTAATTTTTTCACTTTCACCAATAATTGTATTTTGAGGTGTCTGGCTGATCTTTGAAGTAAGAATTTTATTTTTTATTAGAAGGTCTTTGTAACCAAGCGCGCGCTCTATTGTAACGCAAAGTTGACCAAATTCATATGGCTTTGTAATAAAATCATAAGCACCTTGTTTGATGCAATCTATTGCCGTGCGGATATCAGACTTTGCGGTAAGAACAATTACTTGTAAAGATGGATAACTGTCTTTTACGTGGGCTAAAACCTTTTCGCCGTGAACTTCTCGCATTTCAAGATCGAGAAGGAGAACATCATAATACCGTTTTTTCAAATTTTCGATGGCATCTTTGCCGTCATAAACAACATCAATTGAATACCCTTCATTTACCAGCTCTTCTTTGAGGAGGTAACAGAGTGTTTCATCGTCATCTGCTATAAGTATTCTCGAATCTTTCATTTACAGTTGATTTTACGTGCCAATAATATATAAAAAAAGAGCGAGAAAAATAATTTTTGAAATCATTTATAACTGCCTTTGGAAATTAGGCGTTATAGAATTATATTTACGCCCGC
>JAKAMS010000209.1 GCA_021812745.1 Bacteroidota bacterium
AATCCGGGCATAACTTGGCGCTAATAAAAATCCACCAGAGTTTGCTAACAGTCCGGAAATCAAACCAATAAAAATTGCGACAAGTATCAACCGAATACGCCAATTTAGTGAGCGATTCGAATAGTTTATCTCCATTGTAACATGTTTATTCTCCACTTCCTTTGGGAAAAAAAGGAAACTCATACCAAACACAAGAACCATCAAGCCAGTAATAATCAACAGTGGAGTAGCACCTGTAAAAGCAGTAAGATAAGAACCAACTATTGTTGCAGGTACACCAAATAGAACGCTCCAGAGAACAATCTGCTTGTCCAACAAATTCGATTTCCAATATTCAACCGAGGCAATGAATGTACCTGGCACAGTTGCAGGCAATGGTGATGCTACTGCGATAAATCCGGGTATTCCTATAAGACTTAGCATCGGTGTTGCAATTGCACTACCTCCCTTACCGAAAAGTCCACCAAGAAATCCAACTATTATTCCAATTAATAGAACACCGATGTAATGAAGAATCATTCTTTTACTCCAATTAGAAACAGAATTTACTGTAAAGAAACATTTATTTTGGAAAATCTATATTCACACCGCCAACAGGCCAGCGCGCTCTAAGATTTAATGTATCAGGATAAAACTTAAACACTTCCGATAGTTTGAATGGAAGGATAGTCCCGTAATCATATTTGTCATTCTTGTTTTTATCTTTGAAGCTCCATGCCAAATATTTACCGGGCACAACTTTTTTGAAATCAAAATTATTTTTTGCCCCGGCTTTTTGCGAATATTTTATTTTATTCTCCTTAACGTTTTGGAGTACAATAAAAACATTTGAAGAATCGGGAACACCGGCAACAATTCCCGAAGCACCGCTGAAATCAAGTTCGTTGGAAGTTATAATTTTATTTTGGAAGAGAGAATCAATTTTGTTTCCGTTTATATCGGTATAATTTTTCAGATTAAGTTTAAGAGTGTACTCAGCGCTTTGCCTCAGTTTTGATAAGACTGAAATTGTGAATGCGGCATCATCAATACGTTTTATGCCAAACCTGAATTTGTCCCCTTTAGCATCTTGGATTGTTAATCTCTCTTTCAAATCTGTTGTGTCTATAGCATCATTAAAAGAAATGGAAATCTTCGCGTCTTCAAAATCAACTTTGCCTTCAGGAAGTTCGCCGGCAACTTTAACTATCCTTAGCGCAACTGTATCCAGATCATTTTTTACCGTAATAGAATTTTTCTCTTTAACGGACTGTCTTGAGTCAAGATTAAAAATTCCGTTAGAGATCAAAACCCATTCTTCTTTCTTTCCCAAAGTATCTCTCAACACAAGATAGAATTGATATGGTTTTGCGTCTCCCTTAAAAATATATTTTGGAACCACTTTTTTGTTTACGGTCGAATCGAGCAGATAAAAATTTGAAGGTGATAATTTAACGCTGTCAATTTTATTATTGAACTCCACAAGTAAATGATTTCTATCTTTCATTATTATACTTGAGATATTCGGTACGATTGTATCTTCTTTCGTAATAAAGAAATCAACGTCATTAACTTCGTTAGACTTATCTTTCAGTTCGACCTTCTTGAATTGCACTCCGAACTCATCTTCATTCTTTTGATATTTTAAATCTTTTACTCTATCTCTAATTGCAAAAATTGTATAAGTACCGTCTCCAATTCCGGAGAGAAAAAACTTTCCATTCTTACCAACCTGCGAAACATAATCCGGAGTTTGTTTACTTGGGTCAGTGCCCTTTCCTTCATTTTTATAAGCAAAAACCATAATGCCTTCACAGTTGGGATCATAAATCTTTCCAGTGATTTTTCCAGTATGAATTTTTTCTCCAGTAGAAAAAGCAAACGTGAATGGTTCAGCCATTTTATTACTGTTGTTCAGATCTCTTACATCTGTTCCTATTGTTACTGTGTAAGTTGTATTCTGTTTGAGAGTATCTTCAAAATTGACTCTTAGAGTTTTTCCGCTCCAATCATACTCCAAAGGTTTTAGTAATGTAGGTGAGATAAATATTGCATCTTGAATCGAACGTTTATCAACATATTCGCTGAAAGTGATCTCAAAATAATTTTCGTGAAAACTTGTTGTTCCATTTACGGGGAATGATTCTAATATTGTAGGCGGAATTTTATCTACTTCGCCTCCGCTCGGAGACATTTGATTAGCGCATTTCGAAAACAATAACAAAGTGAATACTATTGCTGCGTTAAAAATTAGTTTTGATTTTTTCGCCATTGTCTGTACCGGCTTACGTTTAATTCATGTTCATTAATTGTTTTGGAAAAAACATGTCCGCCTTTTCCATTTGCAACAAAAAAAAGATAGTTGTTCTTCTCGGGATAGAGAGCTGCCATTATTGCATCTTTACCCGGATTGTTAATCGGTCCCGGCGGTAATCCGTAATATTTATAAGTGTTGAACTTAGAATCAATCTGTAAATCTTTCTTGAATATTCTGTTCTTATGCTTATCACGTATAAGATACTGAACCGTTGGATCAGCTTGAAGCGGCATACCAATTCTCAATCTGTTGTAATAAACTCCGGCAATAGTCTTAAACTCACTTACTAGATTTGATTCTCCGTCAATGATTGAGGCAAGAGTAAGAATCTGTTGTTTAGTCATCTTTAATTCTTTCATACGCGCGTTAATCTTAGGAGTGAAGAATTTATCCATCTCTTCTTTTAATTTTTTTAATACATCTTCCGCGCTTACATTCGAATAAAAATAATAACTCTCCGGCATCAGATACCCTTCCAAATTATTTACGTTCAGGTTCAGATAATTCAAAAATGATCTGCTCTTGCTAAGTTCCATCACTTTAGCGGAATCAACATGTAAATTATTTTGTAATATTTGTGCCACTTCACTTTGCCAAATACCTTCCGGAATTGTAACTAAAATTTGCGCTGTTGGAGAACCGTTAATAAGAAGTTCCACCAATTTAATGTAGTTCAAACCGTTTGGAATATTATATCTGCCGGCTTTTATTTTTTTCTCAGCTCCGTATAAATATGCGATTATCTTCATATTCATTTTATTCGGAATTATTTTATGAGAGTAGAGAGTATCAATCACTTGAGAAAGAGTTGAACCGTGCACAATATCAATTTCTACCGGTTCCTGCTGCTTATAATAATTTGGAGAGTAAAAAGTAAATAACAAGAGAACCAGTATAAACCCGAAAAAAGAAGCAACAACGATTAAATCGTTTCTTGTTATAATGGGTTTATTTCCTTTTTTCTCTTCTGCCATAAATTCAATTTCTGTTTAGAACAATTCTAATATATAGATTTTTTTCTTTTAAAGAGTGTGAATATACCTGTATATAATTGGTATTATTTAATGAAAGTGTGATCGCTCAGACTAGGGAAAGCGTTAAAATCGAACGAGTATTTGATTCCGGCTTGATGAAGTTGAGAACCGCGGTAAGCTATCATTGCACCGTTATCTCCGCAAAATTCCGGAGAAGGAACTATAAATTTCTTTTTATACTTGATAGCAAGCTTTTGTAGTTCATCTCTCAGCATTTTATTTGCCGCAACACCGCCTGCTAATGAAATTGAATTTACTTTATATTTTCGAAGAGCTTTATCCGTGTTAGCCGTAAGAGCTTTTACAGCGGAATATTGAAAAGATGATGCAATCAATGGAAGATGTTCTTGAGGAATTTTTGACGCGTCGCCATATTCTTTTTGAATAAATCTAAGTACGGAAGTTTTAAGTCCGCTGAAAGAAAAATCAAATTCATTTTTGCATTGTGCAACCGGAAAATCAGCAAAGTCTGTTCTCTGGTTTAATGCCGCTTCTTGAATTTTAGGGCCACCCGGATAACCGAATCCCAACAATTTAGAAATCTTATCGAAAGCCTCACCTGCCGCATCATCAATTGTTGTCCCAAGCTTTTTAATTCCGGTTTCACTTTCAACTAAAAGAAGTAATGTATGTCCGCCGGAAACAACCAAACAGAGATAAGGGAATTCCGGTTTTTCTTCCATTAAGAATCCGGAAAAAATATGTCCTTCAATGTGATTTACAGGAATAAACGGTTTCTTCGTACTATAGGCAAAACCTTTCGCAAAAGATAAACCTACAAGCAGAGCGCCTATTAAACCGGGACCGGCAGTAGCGGAGACCAAATCAATTTGGTTAAGTGTAATTCCGGATTGCGTTAATGATTGTTTTACTAGCGGCAATAAAATTTGAAGATGTGCCCGGCTTGAAAGTTCGGGCACTACTCCACCATAATTTGTATGAAAATCTTGAGATGAAATTAGATTTGAAAGAAGTTTTCCTTCAGAGATTACCGCAACGGAAGTTTCATCACACGAACTTTCGATTCCAAGAACATTCATCATTCAAAAGAAAAAATGCTTTTTGTAATGTGCCAGGCCATAGCTGGATTTTCCTGCAATCTCCGGATTGAATATTTGTACCAATGTTCACCAAACGGAACGTAAATGCGTATTTTATAACCGTCCGCATTTATCTTGTCCCTCAAATTTTCAGTAACACCGTAGAGCATTTGGAATTCGAATTTATCTTTAGAGATATTTTTCTTTTTAATCAACTCGTAAGCACCTTTAATCAGATAGTCATCATGAGTAGCAATTCCAACATAGTTTCCGTTATCCAGAATTAGCTCCAATACTTTTAGGTAATTATCTCTAACTTCTTGTCTTCCCTTAAAAGCTATCTCTTCCGGCTCAACATAAATTCCTTTACATAAGCGGTAATTAGTACCCTGCTGATTTAGCTTTTCAACATCATCAAAAGTTCTTCTAAGATATGCCTGGACAACCACTCCAACATTAGAGTATTTTTCTTTCATCTTGTTAAGAAGATCAAAAGTTAGATCTGTTGTTGATGAATCCTCCATATCAATTCTGACAAAATTATTATACCCTTTCGCCTTTTCAAGTATCTCTGATATCTGAGAATAACAAAAATCTTTGTCAATAATCAGACCTAACTGCGTAGGTTTCAGAGAAAGATTCGCATTAAGTTTGTGATGATTAATTGCATCGAGAACTTCCAGACATTCTTTTTTAGCTAATTCCGACTCACGTTTAGTATTAACCGCTTCACCAAGAACGTCTATGGTTGCAAGAATCCCTTTTGCATTTAGTTCTTTGGTAACTCTTACAGCATCATCAAGCGTATTGCCAGCGATATACTTTTTCGCAAAAATATGAACTATAGATTTTG
>JAKAMS010000210.1 GCA_021812745.1 Bacteroidota bacterium
GGGGAAAAACTTACTTATGAAGTGAACTACGGTTTTATTACTGCCGGATATGCGGAATACTCAATTCCTAAAATTGTAAAGATTGCCGGACGCGACGCATACAATGTTACGTTCGATGTTAGTTCGGTTTCGGCTTTCGATTCATTTTATAAAGTAAGAGATCACTACGAAACATTTATTGATGTAAAAGGAATTTTTCCGTGGCGTTTTGAACAACATATTCGAGAAGGCGGATACTCGCGCGATTTCTCCGCATTCTTTGATCAGCGGAAAGGTAAAGCTAAGACATCAGAAGGATCTTACGACATTCCTCAGAATGTAAACGATATTGTCTCTGCATTATATTTAGCCCGCACTTTCGATTATTCAAATATGAAAGTGGGTGATAAATTTCATCTTGAAAATTTTTACAAAGACAAAACTTATCCTCTCGAAATTCTTTATAAAGGAAAGGAAACCGTTTCTGTTTCAGCCGGAAAATTTGATTGCATTATATTAGAACCGCTTGTTAAAGAAGGCGGACTCTTTAAGAGCGAAGGAAGCATTGTAGTCTGGCTCACCGATGATGTTTTAAGAATTCCCGTTAAAGTAAAAACAAAAGTTCTTATCGGTTCAATAGATGCCGAGTTGAGCAGTTATTCCGGTTTAGCCGGAGAATTGAAAGCGAAGAGAAAATAATTTCATTGGGGAAAGTAGTAGTGTAAATGGATTTGAAATTCATCTCGCATTAACAATAATCCATCTTCACTCTCTCTTTCATTAGCAACTCACTTCCCTTTTTTATAATTTGTAAATACTATGATTGAAGAATTTAAAGATCAACCCGAACAGAAAGAGGACGAACCAAAAGTTGAAGATCCTCGACCATTTTCAACAATTCCTCCAATAACGGCGGCGTTTATTGCCCTTGTTGGAATTTTCCTTCTTTATCAGTTCGGCGGTGCAATTTTAACTGTTGCAATTTTCGGTTTCAATTTTGAGCAAGCCGATGTGAACATGGTGCGCATGCTTACAATGGGCGGACAAATACTCTTGATGTTGTTTCCAACTCTTTTGCTGGCAAGGTATGTTTATAAAGAGAATATTTCAACAATTCTCCGCGTAAAGTTTCCTTCATTCAAAGAAGTTGGAATTTTTATTGTGGGATTGATTCTTTTAACTCCGCTTCTTCAAAATTTTCTTTCACTGCAAACTTATGCGCTGGAAAAGCTGGCGGCAGTAAGTCCCTTTGTAAAAAATATAACGAATATGCTTGACAAGCTCGATAAGCTTGTTGAAAGCACTTACGGCACCCTGCTTACTTCGCACTCCGTGTTTGAATCATCATTCATCATTTTTGTAGTGGCGGTTATTCCGGCACTTTGCGAAGAGACACTGTTCCGCGGATTTGTACAGAACAGTTTTGAACAAAAGCTAAAACCGTTTTGGAGTATCTTAATCACAGCTATTTTTTTCGGATTATATCACTTCAATCCGTACGGATTAATTACACTCGTTGCACTCGGTGCTTATTTCGGTTTTGCCGCTTACATGAGCAATTCTATTTTCGTTCCTATGGCATTACATTTCTTTAATAATCTTATAGCCGTTCTTGCATTTCTTTTCCTAGGGAACGACGAATTAATAAAAACAACCGTAACAACAAAACAATATATTATACCTCAGATTATCAGTTTTGCAATGTTTGCCACTCTTTTCTTTGCCTATATAATTTTTATTAAGACTAACTATAACAAGATTGTCTCTAATAAAAAGGAGGTATTATGATCTGTCCTAAATGTGAATACGAATATATTGAAGGTATTAAGTATTGTGCCGATTGCGGAGCCGAGTTAATTCCAACTGAAGATTTTGAGAAAAATTTGCTTCATCCTAAAGATTGGATAGTAGCATTCGCTTCAACCGATACTTATACTGCCGAAATGTTGAAAGCAAATCTTGAAGGTGCGGAAATAGACAGTATAATAATTTCCAGAAGAGACAGAAGCTATCCGGTGCTGGGAGATCAGGCTGGTGTAAAATTACTTGTAAAAAAGAAAGATGCAGAAGCCACATTACAAATTATCAACGATATCAACAGCGCTAAAACTGATGATGAGGAATAAATGACTAAAAAGATGAACAACTTATCAACGCGTGTAATTGCCGCATTAATTGGCGTGCCGTTGATTGTTATTCTCAGTCTGATCGGAAAAATTCCTTTTTTGATATTCACACTTGGAATTGGACTTATTTCATATTTTGAATATTCCAAAATGGTGCGCAACAAACACAGCTATCCCAATAAACTTATTGGTTATCTAGCCGTTGCGCTAATTATCATCAACGAGTATAAAAATTTTTTTGATTATCGCATTTTCCTCCTTTGCCTCATTGTATTGTTATTGATCTCGGAATTATTCAGAGATAAAGAATCTGCTATTGCAAACCTCGGAACTACATTGCTCGGAATTTTTTACATCGGTTTCTTTTCTGCGGCAATTTTAGACTTGCGTGAGTTCTACAGCGATTCCGCTTTCACATACGCTCAAGGCGGATATTTAATAATATCAATTCTTGCTTCCATTTGGATTTGTGATTCAGCAGCATATTTTATCGGAAGCGCATACGGACTTCATAAATTAATGCCGCGTGTGAGTCCGAATAAAAGCTGGGAAGGTGCAGTTGCCGGTTTTGTTTTTGCAATTGCCGGTATGGTTGCAGCCCGTGAACTTGCACTTGATTTTTTGACAATGAGAGATGCCTTTGCAATTGGATTTATAGTTGGAATGTTCGGACAAATTGGCGACCTAGTTGAAAGTCTGCTGAAGCGCGATGTCCACGTCAAAGATTCATCATCAATCATTCCGGGTCATGGTGGAATTTTAGACCGCTTCGATTCGTTACTATTCACAGCACCAATTGTTTATCTTTACCTTACTTTTTTTATAAAATAAAGAATTGAACGCAGACCAACCTGCTTTTAGCAGGTTCTTATGATTTTAATGATCATAAACATTCTAAACAGTCTGTGTACCATTAGAAAGCTTTCATGAGCGAAAATAAAATATCAGTTATAACTCTCGGTTGTTCAAAGAACACCGTTGACTCCGAACGCCTTATGAGCCAATTCAAACTCAATAAGTTCGATTTAATTGACGATCCAAACCAGGCGGATTCAATTGTAATCAACACATGCGGATTTATAGACGCAGCAAAAGAAGAATCAGTCAATACGATTCTTTCCGCAATCGAGATGAAGAAGCAAGGAAAAATTAAAAAAGTTGTAGTTGCCGGCTGCCTTTCTGAACGGTATATGAACGATCTCAGAAAAGAGATTCCCGAGGTTGATGCGTTTTTCGGCACCGAAGCTTACGAAGGAATTGTAAACGAGTTCGGAGGCAATCTTAAATACGAATTACTCGGCGAAAGAGTAATTACGACACCAAAACATTTTGCCTATCTGAAAATCAGTGAAGGGTGCGACAACCCGTGTTCATTCTGCGCAATTCCTTTAATGCGCGGACTCCACAAGACAAAGCCGATTGAAGAACTTGTTGCCGAAGCAACTTCATTAGCCAATCAAGGTGTAAAAGAGCTTAACATTATAGGACAGGATACAACAGATTACGGAATTGATCTTTACGGAAAAAGAAATCTTGCAGAATTGCTTCACAAACTTTCAGAGATTAATGGTATAGAATGGATTCGCCTTCTCTATGTTTATCCGTCTCATTTTCCGGAAGATTTAATTGACGAGATTGCGAACAATCCGAAAATTTGCAAATACATTGATATTCCCCTTCAGCATATTTCCGATCCGGTATTAAAATCTATGCGGCGCGGAATTACTCAGAGAAGAACAAAAGAACTTCTTACTACACTTCAAGATAAAATTCCGGGTCTCACTTTACGTACAACATTTATTGTCGGTTATCCCAATGAAACCGAAAAAGAGTTTGAGGAACTTTGTCAGTTTGTCCGTGATATAAAATTCGACCGTTTTGGAGTTTTCACATATTCTGTTGAAGAGAACACGCCGAGCTTTATTTTAGGCGATCCGGTATCGCCGGAAATAAAAGAAGAACGGAAAGCAACATTAATGGAAATTCAGAAAGAAATTTCGGAAGATAAAAATCAAACTTACATTGGCAAAAAGTTAAAAGTTGTAATTGACATGCTCGACGGCGAATATTACATTGCCCGCTCGGAACGTGACGCACCGGAAGTTGACGGCGAAGTTTTGATCAGCGCAAAAGAGAAAAAATATAACTTAGGTGAATTTTATCACGTTGATATTTACGATTGCAATGAGTATGATCTATTCGGCAAGTAATTTGTTTTCTGAAAAAGGAGTATAAGAAGTGAAAAAAATAATTTTGTTATCGTTTCTTCTTGCCTCGGCAGTATTCGCGCAGGTTGAATACTCATCCGGCAATAATACAATTCCAAATGCAGGCATTTTTTTTCTTGATTACGCCGGTTATAAAAGTACAACACCGGGTAAAACGCGCATTGATGTTTTCGTTCAAGTACCTTATTCAATGATTTCATTTGTTAAAAAAGATGACGGATTCCGCGGCGGATTTGACGTAACATTAACTTTTATAGACGAAAAGAAAAGTAATATCATCTTTGAACGAAACTGGAAAGAAAAAGTTAGTGCCGAAGATTTTGCCAATACATTGTCTAAAACAAATTTTTTCTACAGCTATAAATCTTACGATTTATCTCCCGGCAAATATTTTTTAAAATGCATTGTTGAAGATTCCGATTCACGCCGCGTTTCATCTAGAGAATTGCCCCTTAATGTCCGCCAAATAACAGACTCACTTGGCTTGAGTGATGTAATGCTCATCTCCGAAATAGTTAAAGAGCCGACAGGAGAAAAAATTATTCCCAATGTTTCTTCAACTGTTACAAGTAAAAACAGATCTCTTTCGTTCTTCTTTGATCTTTATTCCAACAAACAACGGGATGTAGTTCTTGAATACACATTAAATGATTTTAAGAACAACACATCTTTAAAACAGGAAGATCCGCAAACTATCAAACCGGGCATTAATACAATAACTCACACAATAAAGAATACAAATTTTGGTGTGGGCGATTTCCTGCTAACGGTTTCTTTAAAAGATCTAAACCGTAAAGAGATTACATCGGTAGAAAAAAAATTAAAAGCTAAAATTGCAGGCTTGCCTTCTTCAATAATAGATCTGGACAAGGCGATCA
>JAKAMS010000211.1 GCA_021812745.1 Bacteroidota bacterium
CAACACCAAGAGATAGATCAATTATCCGGTCAGGGCGGAAAGGCATCCTATCGTTTATTTTAATAACAACGCTCTTATCATTCGATAGGTTTGTTACTCTTACAATAGTTCCCATTTGATATGTAGGGTGCGCTGCGCTTAAACCGTTCATATCATATACTTCCCCGTTGTATGTAATCAGTCCGTTATATTTATCAGCGTAATAAGAAGCAACCCCAATTACTGTTTCCAAAACAGGCGCGTTTTTGTATTGATCAAGATTTTCAAACCGTTTTTGAGTTTTATCTTCGAAACGTGAGGGGCTGGATGTGAAACGCGGAGCTGACGCACAAGCGGGAAGTATAATAAGTATAGTTAATATTAGAATGAAGAAGGCGATCCTATTCATCACATGATTTGTATAATGTTTCTTTTAAAATAATAAAGGGAGCGATCAAACGCTCCCTTTGCTTCCAATTGCACTAAGAAATTACCAGCCGGAGAACTTCTTAGTACCGAATCTTTGCAGCTATAACATATAGTTTTACAAAAAAATTCAACTTGTTCTTTATCACTCTTTAAGAGAACAAGCTGAAAATATTTTAAACAATTTTAGTCCAAACAATCAAATAGGAAAATATATCATCCGTAAAAATGTGTTGAAAATTGAATATCATTTAACTCATCGTTGCATAAGGAAGTGCTTCTGCCGTAAGCGAATCAGCGACAAAACCACGAAGCATTCCTTTGTCTTGTGCATCCACAATAATATTAGAAGCAAAGAGAAGAAAAATTATGACAGCAAAATGCAATTGAGAAAAATTTTTTGGTTGAAAATGAGCTACTGTAGAATTATGCAATCAGCATCTCCAAAATTTTGATTTCAACTTATGTCAACCTCATTAAACATTCAATGGAAATAATCATGCGCAAAAGTCAAAGAAGTCCTTTGTTGAAATAAAAGGTTTTGTGTGTTCAAAGAATTTTTATACTTTCGTGCAACGTTTTTGAACCTCTTCCTCCCCATTATTCCAAGAAAAGATTTATAGGAGCTGAAAAGTTTGAGCAAAAAGACAATACCCAAACAGACCGCAAGACTAATATTAGAAGACAAAAATATTTTTGAAGGACAACTCTTTGGTGCTCATAAATCAATTGCCGGTGAGGTTGTGTTTAATACCGGCATGGTCGGATACCCGGAAACATTAACCGACCCGTCTTATAAAGGTCAAATACTTGTAATGACGTATCCGCTTATTGGGAACTACGGAATTCCGCCTACAAGTTTTGCCGATAATTTATTGATCTCTAAAAAAACTCATTACCCTAAGTCCGAATCAAATAAATCTATCTCGTGGGATAACGGTCTGCCAAAATATTTTGAATCCGATCGCATTCAGTTGCAGGCATTGATTGTTTCGGAACTATCCGAATCTTTCAGCCATTGGAATTCTATTGAAAGTCTGGACAGCTGGTTAAAACGTTTTGCTGTTCCTGGAATTCAAGGTATTGATACACGCAGGCTAACAAAAATATTGCGCGAACACGGCACAATGCTTGGTAAAATTGAGATCGGAGAAGAAAAAGTTGAATACTACAACCCCGATATTGAAGATCTTATTTCTAAAGTAACAGTTTCCAAAGTTGAAAAGTATGGAACAGGAAAAAAAAGAATATTATTAATTGATTGCGGCTGCAAAAAAAGTATCATCACTACTTTACTCAATAAAAAAGTTTCCGTTCTCCGTGTTCCGTATGATTACGATATTAATAAAGAAGATTATGACGGCGTGCTTATTTCTAATGGTCCGGGCAATCCTGTAGTTTATAATCAACTCGTTGATTCCGCAAAAAAACTTATACACAAACAAGTTCCCACATTAGGCATCTGCATGGGGCATCAGATTCTTTCTCTTGCGGCAGGCGCAAAAACATACAAACTCAAATACGGTCACCGCAGTCAGAATCAACCGGTAAATCAAGTTGGGTCTAACAAATGTTATGTCACTTCGCAAAATCATAGTTTTGCAGTGGACACAAAATCTTTACCGCGCGGTTGGCAGCCATGGTTCGAAAATCTTAATGACTACTCAAATGAAGGCGTTATACATGAAAAACTTCCCTTCAGAAGTGTACAGTTTCACCCTGAAGCAATGCCGGGTCCCGTTGATACAGATTTTATCTTTGATGAATTTTTGAAGGATGTGAAGTGAAACATAAAATCAAAAAAGTTTTGATCATTGGAAGTTCTGCTCTTAAAATTGGTGAAGCCGGAGAATTCGATTATTCAGGCTCACAAGCAATTAAAGCTTTGAAAGAAGAAGGTCTCTATACCATTCTTATTAATCCGAATATTGCTACAATTCAAACATCCGATTACCTTGCAGATAAAGTTTATCTTCTTCCTATCAACACAAATTATGTTGAAAAAGTTATAGCAAAAGAAAAACCGGATGGAATCATTCTCGGATTCGGCGGACAGACAGCACTTAACTGCGGACTGGCGCTTCATCGCGAAGGCATTTTAAAAAAATATAAAGTACAAGTTCTTGGCACACAAATCTCCGCCATAGAAAATACAGAAGACCGTCAATTATTTTGCAACAAACTTTCAGAAATTGATGTAAAATTTCCTAAAAGCAGCGCGGTAACATCAGTAGATGAAGCGATTGAATTTGCAAAAAATATCGGCTACCCTGTTATCATAAGAATTGCATACGCACTCGGCGGTTTGGGGTCTGGAGTTTGCCGCAGCAAGAATGAAGTTAGAAAACTTGCAACGAGAGCTCTTTCCTATTCATCTCAAATTTTAGTAGAAGAATATCTTGAGGGCTGGAAAGAAATTGAATACGAAGTAGTACGCGACCGCTACGATAATTGCATTACGGTTTGCAACATGGAAAATATTGATCCGATGGGAATTCATACTGGCGAAAGCATTGTTGTTGCACCAAGCCAGACATTAACAAATAATGAATACCACATGCTTCGTGAAGTTGCAATAAAAACAATTCGTCATCTTGGAATTGTCGGCGAATGCAACATTCAATACGCTTTAAATCCGGATTCTCAGGATTACCGTGTTATAGAAGTGAATGCCCGCTTATCCCGCAGCTCAGCTCTTGCATCGAAAGCAACCGGTTACCCGCTAGCATTCGTCGCGGCAAAACTCGCGCTTGGTTACGGATTGCACGAACTACCAAACTCAATCACAAAAACTACAAAAGCATTTTTTGAACCAGCATTAGATTATATAGTTATAAAAGTGCCGCGCTGGGACTTGAAAAAATTCCGGCTTGTTAAACGCCAGCTTGGTTCATCAATGAAATCTGTCGGCGAAGTAATGGCTATCGGAAGAAATTTCGAGGAAGTCATTCAAAAAGCAATGCGAATGCTCGATATCGGCGTTGAGGGATTAACGGCAAGCCGAATAAAAGTTGAGTTTGATGAACTTGAAGAAGCACTCCGTAATCCAACTGAAGAAAGAATTTTTGCAGTGATTCAAGCACTAAAACAAGGCTACTCAGTTGATTGGGTTCACTCTTTAACACATATAAATAAATGGTTCCTTCATAAAATTCAGAATATAGTTGATATTGAAAACCATTTGGCTGATTCAAAGAAAAAACTTTCCAAAGATTTATTGCTTGAAGCAAAGCAACATGGTTTTTCCGACCGCCAAATTGCAAATGTTATTGGAAAAGACGCTCACGATGTTTATCTGCTAAGAGAGAAATACAATATTCATCCGTTCATTCAGCATATTGATACTCTTGCAGCGGAATATCCCGCTAAGACAAATTATGTTTATCTTACTTACAACTGCTCTGCTCACGATTTTGAATCCAATCTAAAGAAAAGCATAATAATTCTTGGCTCGGGTCCTTACAGAATCGGAAGTTCGGTAGAGTTTGATTGGTGTTGTGTAATCACCGGAAAAACTTTACGTGAGATGGGTTACAAAACCGTAATGATAAATTGTAATCCCGAAACGGTTAGCACAGACTATGATCAGTTTGATACTTTATTTTTTGAAGAACTAACAACGGAAACTATTTGGGAAATTTATGCCGCAATTAATCCGCGCGGAGTTATTGTTTCGATGGGCGGGCAAACTCCGAACAACCTTGCATTAAAACTTCACAACATTGGAATAAAAATTCTTGGAACATCTCCAGACTCAATTGATACTGCAGAGAACCGCAGTAAATTTTCTGCAATGTTAGATGAACTTGGAATTGAACAACCTGAATGGAGTAAACTTAGCAAAATTGATGATGCATTAAAGTTTGCGAATAAAGTCGGTTATCCGGTACTGGTTCGTCCCTCTTACGTTTTAAGCGGTGCGGCAATGGCAATTGCAACAGATGATATTGAACTAACCCGCTTTCTTCAAAAAGCTGTTGATGTTTCTCCGGAACATCCGGTCGTAATTTCAAAATTTTTAGTTAATGCAAAAGAATTGGAATTCGACGCCGTTGCACAGAACGGTGAGATTGTCTGTTCGGCAATTTCTGAACATGTTGAAAATGCCGGAGTGCATTCTGGAGACGCTACATTAGTTCTTCCTGCACAACGAACATATCTTGAAACGATGAGGCAGATAAAACAAATTTCAGCAGATATAGCAAAGTCTCTCAAAATAAACGGTCCGTTCAATATTCAGTATATAGCAAAGGATAATCGTGTAAAAGTAATAGAATGTAATTTGCGCGCATCCAGAAGTTTTCCGTTTGTTTCTAAAACACTAAAGAAAAATTTTATTGAGATTGCTTCCAAAGTAATCATCGGGAAAAAAGTTGAGCGGTGGGAATATTATACTTTTACATTCGACTACGTAGGTGTTAAAGCTCCGGAGTTCTCTTTTACACGCCTCGAGGGCGCAGACCCAACAACCGGTGTTGAAATGGCATCAACAGGAGAAGTTGCTTGTCTTGGACGAGATTTTGATGAAGCATTTCTAAAATCTCTTACTTCAGTAGGATACCGCTTTCCGATACGGTCTATTTTAGTCTCGTCAGGTACAATCGAATCTAAATCCGAACTGCTTGAACCAACCAGGCAGCTTGTAAAACTTGGATTAAAATTTTACGCAACGCCAGGTACCGCGAAGTTCATGAAAACAAACAAAATTGAGGTTGAAGAAGTCGAATGGCCTTCAAGCGGAAAGAGTCCTAACGCAGTAGATTTAATTAAATCTAATAAGAT
>JAKAMS010000212.1 GCA_021812745.1 Bacteroidota bacterium
CACGGCGCTAAAAATTGGGATGAAGTAATAGCAATTGTTGCTAAAGCTGTTGAATCTTCCAAGCCGGGCGATTGGATTATCGGCAGAGGATGGCATCAAGAAAAATTTAATCCCAGACCAAATCCAAATGTTAACGGCTACTCCGCCCATAATGAATTAAGCAAAGCTTCGCCGAACAATCCTGTTATGTTAACACACGCAAGCGGACATGCAGTATTTGCAAACGCGAAAGCAATGCAAATAGCAGGCATAAACCGCAGCACACCCAACCCCGATGGCGGAACTATTGTGCGCGACTCGCTTGGAAATGCTATTGGAGTGTTTGAAGAAAACGCAGAGAATCTGATTAGAAAAGGATATAACGATTTTCTTGCAAAGAGAACGCCGGAACAAATACTAGCTAATTATGAAGAACAAGTAAAACTCGCTTCCGATGATTGTTTGAAAAAAGGAATTACATCTTGCGCCGATGCGGGAGAAACATTTGAGGTTATTGATATTCTTAAAAAATTAGCAGACGAAAATAAATTGACCGTCCGGTTGAATGTAATGGTCGGAGATTCAATTGACGCCATGAAGAAAAAGTTGAAAGATTATCTGCTGATGGGGTATGGAAATAATTTTCTAACGGTTCGTTCGGTTAAGCAATATATAGACGGAGCTCTCGGTTCGCGCGGCGCATGGTTACTTGAGCCGTATTCAGATTTGCCAGATCATGTTGGCTCCAACGTTACGCCAATAGATGAATTGAAAAAAATTGCCGAGTTGGTGTTAGCCAATGGATTTCAGATGCGCATTCATGCTATCGGAGACCGGGGGAATAGAGAGGTGTTAAACATTTACGAAGAAATATTTCAAAAGCATCCGGACAAAAAAGATTTACGCTGGTGCATTGAACATGCACAGCATTTATCGGCACAAGACATTCCCCGATTTGCACAGCTCGGAGTTATTGCCGCGATGCAGTCGGTTCATTGCACATCCGACATGGGATTTGTTCCGGAGCGACTTGGCAATAAGCGGGCAGAGGAAGGAGCTTATGTTTGGAAAAAATTGATTAATAGCGGTGCAACAATATGCAACGGTACAGATGCGCCGGTTGAAGACGTTGATCCGATTGCATGTTTCTATTCAGCGGTTACTAGAAAAAATTCCGAAGGGAAAGTTTTTTATGGTGATCAGAAAATGACGCGTCTTGAAGCGCTGAAATCCTACACAATCAATGGTGCATATGCTTCGTTTGAAGAAAATATAAAAGGATCAATTCAAACCGGGAAACTAGCGGACCTTGTTGTACTCTCGAATGATTTGTCAAAATGTTCCGACGATGATATTAAATCAACTAAAGTGATGTACACTATTGTAGGCGGAAAAATTTTATATTCCTCAAAATAAATTAATGACTTTACGCCTTACATGGATTTACATACTTGCATGGCACAGCGGAAGGAAAACCATTATGATAATACGGCTGTTACTGCTTTCTCTATTTATTTCTTTTTCAACGGCATATGGACAAAATAAAAATATCGCGGTTACAATGGATGATTTGCCTCTCCAGCGGATTGGGCATTTTAAAAATGATCAATGCCGAATTATTGTTGACAAGCTTATAGAGAAGATAAAATCTCAACAAGCGCCAATGGTCGGATTTGTTAATGAAGAAAAATTACAATCAGACGGTAAGAACGACGAAGAAAAAATCGAATTACTTAAAGACTGGTTGAATGCCGGACTTGATCTTGGCAATCATACATTCTCTCATAAGAGTGCTAACCGAGTTCCGGTTGAAGAATACGAGAAGGATATTTTAAACGGTGAAAGAGTAATAAGAAATTTAATTGAAGAGAAAGGAAAGAAGCTTACGTATTTCAGACATCCGTTTCTCCAAACGGGCAGAAGCTTGGAAGTGAAAAACGAAATCGAAAAATTTTTAACAGAACATAATTACGTAATTGCGCCCGTAACTATTGATAATGGCGAATGGATTTTCGGCGGCGCATACGAGAAGGCAATAGATTCAAACAAGACCGAGATGATGAATCGTATCGGCGGTGAATACATTTCATACATGAAAAGAAAACTCGAATACTGGGAAAGTCAGTCAATCTCTCTTTTCGGCAGAAACATTAACCATATTCTTCTTATCCACGCGAATACTCTCAATGCCGATTACTACGGTAAACTTTGCGAAATGATACGAGCAGAAGGGTATAATTTTATATCATTAGAAGAAGCTCTTAGAGACGAAGCGTTTAATACGAAAGATACATTTACAAGAGCGGGCGGCATCTCGTGGATTCACCGTTGGGCGGTAACGCAAGATAAGAAAAAAGATTTCTTCGGTGATGAGCCCAGTGTACCGGAATACATTATGAAATATGCCGGCGTTGAATCGGAGTGAAACTAAGTCTCCGGAACAATGAGCACTCACCTTACAGAATTCGGCAATGTGGAATCTATTGGTAAAATTAATTGAGTTACGATTTATCGCAACCTTTTATATCTTTCAACGTGCCGGGAAGTTATTCCAATAATTATGAAACTTCTTCGGCTATAAAATTTGTTTATAAAGTAAATCAAAACTCTGAGGGTTAAATGAAAAAGCTATTCTTTTTGTTAACGCTGTTTCTTTTACTGGGCTCTGTTGCAAAAGCGCAGGTAGAACTGCCACGCCTAAGTCCGAACGCATCTGTATCCGAAACGATAGGTTACACAATAGTAACTGTCAATTATTGCCGTCCGGCTGTTAAAGAGAGAAAAATTTGGGACGGGTTAGTTCCATTTAATAAAGTATGGCGCACAGGCGCAAACGAGGCGACAACAATTCAATTCACAACAGATGTGACGGTTGAAGGAAATAAAGTTCCGGCAGGAAGATATTCTCTTTTTACAATTCCTGAGGAAAATGAGTGGACGGTAATTCTAAACAAAACCGATAAACAGTGGGGCGCGTTCAATTATAAAGAGGCAGACGATCTGCTTCGCTTCAAAGTTAAACCCGTTAAAGGAAATTTTACCGAGCGGCTTCAGTTTACTTTTGCAAATATTACCGATTCTTCCGCCGATCTGGTTCTGAATTGGGAGAATTTGCAAGTCTCGTTCAAAATTGAAGCTGATGTGCTTGGGCAGGCTTATGAAAAAATTAAAGAAGCAATTGCGACGACGCCGGATAGATGGCAGAATTATACCGAAGGCGCAAACTTCGCTTACGAGAATGGAGTCTATTTAGATGAAGCGCTACAATGGGTGGATAAAGCATTATCTTTTGGACAGAATTACACGCCATATTTTGTTAAAGCGAAATTATTATTCAAGCAGAATAAATATAAGGACGCCTTAAATGCTCTTGATAAATGCCGAGAAGTAGGAAGAACAGATAAGAATTGGGATACATTCGTATCACAAGTTGATCTTCTCGAAAAGCAAATTAAAAGTAAAATGAATTGATTGGAAACGATTTCTCTGCTGAATAAAATCTATAATCATGAAAAAATTTGAGATACCAAATATTTACCGAAGTTCGATTATTTCTAAACTAAAAGAATTTCGTAAATCGGAAGACCTTCATAAAAAAGATTTTTCTCCGACAGAACTAGATTTTGGACCGGTGAAATTCTTGATTGCGCGCCACTTTGGTTTTTGCTACGGCGTTGAAAATGCAATAGATATTGCGTACAAAACAATTAATGAAAATCCCGGCAAAAGAATTTTTCTTCTAAGCGAAATGATTCATAACCCAATGGTTAATCTTGAGCTTGAAAGCCAGGGGATTCGATTTATTTTAGATACTTACGGTAATCAATTAATTGATTGGAGCGAGATAACCAAAGATGATATTATTATCATTCCCGCATTTGGTGCATCGCTTGAGACAGAGACTTTTCTGAAGAACAAAGAAATTGACACCGTTAAGTATAACACCACCTGCCCGTTTGTAGAACGGGTATGGAACCGCGCGGCAGAGTTGGGGAAAGAAAATTATACGGTTATTGTTCATGGAAAATCTAAACACGAAGAAACACGCGCTACATTTTCCAGAAGCAGGCAACACGCTAAATCTATTATTGTCCGGGATATTAAAGAAGCAGAATTAATTTCAAAGATGATTAACCGCGAAATAGATGGCGAAGAGTTTTATAAATACTTCGCCGGAAGATATTCAGAAGGATTTGATATCGAAAAAAATCTAATCCGCGTGGGAGTAGTTAATCAAACGACTATGCTTGCATCGGAGACGGAAGCGATTTCAAATCTGATGCGGGATACAATGGCAAAAAAATACGGTGCCGAAAATCTAAAAGAGCATTTTGCAGATACGCGCGATACATTGTGTTACGCAACAAACGATAATCAAAGCGCCACAACCGGTTTATTGGAAAACAGCGCCGACCTTGCGGTTGTTATTGGCGGGTATAATAGTTCAAACACCTCACATTTGGTTGAACTATTGGAGAAAAAATTTCCGACCTATTTTATTTCCGGACCGGAAAAAATTATATCGGATCTACTGATAAGTCATTTCGATCTTAACTCACGTACGGAAAAAGTAACGGAAAATTATCTTCCGCAAAAAGAACAAGTTGCAATTGCTTTAACGAGCGGCGCATCTTGCCCGGACTCTTTGGTGGATGAGGTGTTGAATAAAATTCTTTCGTTTTTTGAAGAAACGAAAAATGCCGAAGAAGTTTTGGGTAAACTGTAATTCTTCTATTCGTCAGTTTTCAAGAAAAATCAAACTAAGTCTGCAAGAGAGCTGTATTCGGGGTCAAATAAACGGCGGTACATTCTCATTGCGTGTGAATCTGTTGCGCCGGAAAGATAATCGCAAATCATTCTTGCGCGTTTAACTTTGCTTTTTTCTGAACGCAGTATTTTATCATTAAAGTCTGGCAGTAATTTATTTCCGCTTAATGTATGAACGTAATTCTCTTCAAACCTGTTAAAAAGTTTTTCAATCATGTGATTTCCCTTAAATTCAATCTGATGCAGCTGAGACGACCGGAAAACCAAATCAACAGAAATTTTTTTGTATATCTGCGCCCGTTCGAAAATGTCTTTATCTATTACAAGAATATATTTGTAGCGGTTCGTATGCTTATTCATAAAAGTTTTTCGTTCTTTTAAGCTGCAGCTGCGGACAAATTCGCCAATTAAAGCGCCGAATTTCTTCT
>JAKAMS010000213.1 GCA_021812745.1 Bacteroidota bacterium
AAATTATTTTATGGATCAATTCATGCAAGCCGCAATTGAAGAGGCGAGGAATGGTCTTAATGAAGGGGGAATTCCCATTGGTTCGGTTATTGTTCACAATGGAAAAATAATCGGACGCGGACATAACTGCAGAGTGCAAAAGGGAAGTGCCATTCTTCACGGCGAAATGGACGCTCTTGAAAACGCCGGAAGACAACCGGCTTCCGTTTACAAAGAAAGTGTTTTATATACAACACTTTCTCCTTGTCCTATGTGCAGCGGCGCAATCATTCTTTACGGTATTCCTAAAGTGATCATAGGCGAAAACAAAACTTTTTGGGGAGAAGAAGAACATCTTAAATCCAGAGGAGTGAATGTGGAAGTTCTTCAGGACGAAACATGCATTAACATGATGACAAAATTCATAGAAGAGAAACCAATATTGTGGAATGAAGACATAGGCGTGTAAAAGCAATAGACCGCGGATAAAGTAAGAGCGATTATGATTCATTCTGATCATAAACAATCATAATAATCCGCGTGCTATTTCTTTAAAGGAAACGTTAATGAAAAAATTATTTTATCTGTTCATCATAATCACATCCTTAAATTTATCTGCTCAGAATAAAACAAAAATTCCGTACGATTATGTAAATCCGTTTATCGGCACGGACGATATGGGACACACATACCCCGGAGCGGTTGTGCCGTTCGGACTGGTGCAGCTGAGTCCGGAAACGGATTCTGTTTTGTACAGCAACGGCAAAGTTTACAATCCCGACGTTTATAAGTATTGCGCCGGATACCAATACACGGATAAAACAATTGTCGGTTTCAGCCATACACATATGAACGGAACCGGGCACTCCGATCTTGGAGATTTTTTAATCATGCCGACAATTGGGAAAATTAAATTAAATCCCGGCACAAAAGAAAATCCCGAGAGCGGATACAGATCAAGATTTTCACACGGCACAGAAAAAGCTAGTCCCGGTTATTATGCGGTTAAATTAGACGACTATAATATAGACGTTGAATTAACGGCGAGCGAGCGGGTTGGATTTCACAAATATAAATTTCCCAAAACGAAAGACGCTCACATAATTCTTGATATGACTGCCGGCATTTATAATTACGACGGGAAAACTGTTTGGTCATTCATCCGCGTTGAAAACAAAAATCTTGTTACGGGATTTCGTCAAACAAACGGATGGGCAAGAACCCGTTACGTTTATTTTGCAATGGAATTTTCTAAGCCGGTAAAATCTTACGAATTAAGAAATGATGAACAATCCGTTTACGGCGGATTCTGGCGCAAGTTTAATCAGAACGAAAATTTTCCGGAGAGAGCGGGGCACAAAGTAAAATGCGCTTTCAATTTTGAGACGGAAGAGGGCGAAGTAATTATGGTGAAGATGGCTCTGTCCGGCGTGAGCACACAGAACGCAATTGAAAACCTGAAAGCGGAAATTCCCGGATGGGATTTCGAAAAAGTAAAAAATGATGCAAAGGTAAAATGGAACAAAGAACTTTCTAAGATAACAATTGACGCAAGCGAAGAGAGAAAAATTAACTTTTACACAGCAATGTATCACAGCTTTTTGAATCCAAATATTTTCTCCGATGTAAACGGCGAATACCGCGGACTTGATCAGAACATTCATAAGTCGAACAAGTTTACAGACTATACAACATTTTCTTTGTGGGATACATACCGCGCTCTTCATCCGCTATATACAATAATACAGCAGAAGCGAACCGGCGATATTGTCAATTCGATGCTTGCTCATTACGATCAAAGCGTTCACAAAATTCTGCCCGTCTGGTCTCATTGGGCAAATGAAAATTGGTGCATGATCGGTTATCACGCGGTTCCGGTTGTTGTTGATGCTTTTATGAAAGGCATTGGCGGATTCGATGTGAACAAGGCATTTGAAGCGGTTAAAGCAAGCGCGAATTATGATCTTTACGATGGAATTGGAGCGTACAAAAAATACGGTTATGTGCCGGAAGATTTGAGTTCTAACTCCGCATCCAAAACTTTGGAATATGCTTTTGATGATTGGACGATTTACAAAATGGCGGATAAACTCGGAAAGAAAAAAGAAGCGGATGAATTTTTGAAACGCGCGAACAATTACAAAAATATTTTTGACAAAGAAACTCATTACTTGCGAGCAAAAAAATCTGACGGAACATTCAAAACTCCTTTTGATCCTTTGAGTGTTGTGAATCAAGGATACATTGAAGGTAACGCGTGGAATTATTCTCTATATGTTCCTCATGATGTGAAAGGATTTATTCAACTTCTGGGCGGAAAAGAAAAATTAGTAACATGGTTGGATTCTCTTTTCACATTCGATCTTCCGGAAAAATATTTCGGTGAGAGCGAAGACGTTACCAAAGTTGGTATGATCGGAAATTATGTTCACGGCAACGAACCGTCCCACCACATTCCTTACATGTACAATTTTGCCGGAATGCCCTGGAAAACACAAGAGCGCATTCATCAAATTGTAAATACAATGTACAAGCCGGAACCGCACGGTCTTTGCGGAAATGACGACTGTGGACAAATGTCGGCATGGTATATTTTCAGCGTGATGGGATTCTATCCTGTCGCTCCCGGAAGCAATGAATATGTTATTGGAAGTCCTTGTGTTGATAAAGCAACAATCAATTTGGAGAACGGAAAAAAATTTAACGTTACCGCAGAGAATTTATCAGAGAAGAATATTTATATAAAAGAAGTCATTCTGAACGGTAAAAAGCTGGAGAGAAGTTTTCTTACTCATAAGGAAATTGTTAATGGCGGAAATCTGAAATTTGTAATGCAAAGCCAGCCAAACAAAAATTGGGCGACTTCAAAAAATAAAATGCCTTATTCCATGAATAATTAGCAAAAACCGGTTTAATAATGTAAAAGTTTTGTAAAACCAGCACTAACACACATCTCAAGCATACTTAGCGCTCATTTAATTGCTATTTTTTCAGCGCGAATGGAAGTAACCCGAGCGTTAATTTGTGGTAACCCCACGGCGATTCCTTCGTAATAAAAAACAATATCAAACTTTGTTGTTGGAAATAAAATGATAAAGACTCACGGACATAAATTTCACATTCCGGTTCTCGGTGTTGCGTTTTCTGTTGATGCGCCTCTTAAAGTGGCAAAATATGGAATCTCTTCCGTCATGTCGGCGGTAGACGACACATTAATGGAAAAGTTACGCAAACATTATTTAGAAAAATTGAACAGACCATACGCGGCAATCGGAGACAATATTGAAGACGCGCGCGCGAAAAGAGTAACCGCATATTTAAATATGGTTAATATGCTGGTTAAAGAACAATTTGAAGAATTAAAAAACTCGCCGTTTGAAACCGGAAGTGAAATAACCAAATATTTTGAGATGCTGCCGGACTCGTCCGAGCTGAAGATCAAATACAACGATATGATGGAGACAGCCGATGAAGTTACCCGGCTTAATTTGCAAACCGAATTGCGCCAAAATATTTATCATGGCTCGATTGATATAAATATCATGACTAAGCTGGATAAAGCGAATTATGATTCGAACAACGAAGCGCTTCCTTCCGAATATAATGATGCGCATGCTTCACTGCGCGGATTCGCTATGAGCGATCTGGAAAGTTCGGTGATCTTCTCGGCGGGAATGAATCCGAAATTATACAGCTACATAGAAACATTTAAGGATTTTTATCCCGATCTAAACTGCCGCTTCAAAAAGAAAATTGTAATTAAAGTCAGCGATTACCGCTCGGCTCTTATTCAAGGAAAATTTTTAGCAAAGAAAGGTTTATGGATTTCCGAATTCAGAATTGAATCCGGATTAAATTGCGGCGGGCATGCGTTTGCAACCGACGGTTTGTTGATGGGACCGATTCTGGAAGAATTCAAAAACAGAAAAGATGAATTGATGAATGCGTTAAAGGAAATTTATCTTCCGGCGTTGATCAAAAAAGGAATTTCCATCAATGAAGAAAAACTAAGTTACGATGTAACTGTTCAAGGCGGCGTTGGAAAATCAACCGAGCAGGAATTTTTGCTTCGATACTATGGAGTTAAATCGGTTGGATGGGGAAGCCCGTTCCTTCTAGTTCCCGAAGTGATGAACGTTGATGATTACACTTTGCAAAAACTTTCCGACGCTAAGGAAGATGATTTATATCTAAGCGACATCTCGCCACTCGGTGTTCCGTTCAATAGTATGCGTGGTAACAGCAAAGATTTAGAGAAGCTGGAAAGAGTTGAAAACGGAAAACCGGGCAGTCCGTGTCCCAAGAAATTTTTGGTTTCAAATAAAGAATATTCCGATAAACCATTGTGTACCGCTTCCATCACATTCATCAATAAAAAAATTTCTGATCTGAAAAGCAAAGAATTGGAGCCGGAAGTATATCAAAGAGAATATGATAAAGTTGTTAACAAAGCTTGTCTGTGCGAAGGGCTCACCGTTACCGGCTTAATAGTAAACAATATTGAGTCTCCAAAGCAAAGCCGTGCGGTGTCCGTTTGTCCGGGACCGAATCTTGCGTACTTTTCCAAGATTGTGAATTTGAAAGAAATGGTTGACCACATTTACGGAAGGATTGATTTAATCACCAATCCAAACCGCCCCAATCTTTTTGTGAAGGAGCTTGAGCTTTACATTGATTACCTGCAAAAGAAAATGGAAGAAACAGAAAACAACCTTTCTGCAAAAGAAGAAGAGTTTTTTAATCTATTCGCCGCAAATCTTTTTGAAGGAATCAACTACTATAAAAAATTGATTCCGGAAATTTTGGAAGAATCTGAAACGACAAGAGAAAAAATTAAAGAAGGAATTGCGGCATTGGAACAACGGTTGCTTTCTATTTTTTCTGTCGCAGTAGAAATTGATTGAAATAATTATTCAATATAAACCCTCGGTACACGTGTATTGATGTTTGTTAAAATTTCATACGGAATTGTTCCCGCCCAATCTGCAAGTTCTTCAACCGTAATTATGTTTTCACCGTCGCTGCCGAACAAAATAACCTCGTCTCCGTTGTAAGCGGAATCTTTTTCAATATTAACAACAATCTGATCCATCGAAATTCTTCCTATAACGGGATAACGTTTTCCGTTAAGAAGCACTTCCGCTTTGT
>JAKAMS010000214.1 GCA_021812745.1 Bacteroidota bacterium
ATTCCAAGACGGACTCCGCGGTGTCCCATCATCGGATTATTTTCATGCAAAGAATCTGCGCGTTTATTTAATTCATCAAGAGAGATTCCCAAACTTGAAGCGAGTTTTTCTCTTTCATCCTGTCTTGTAGGAACGAATTCGTGAAGCGGGGGATCGAGTGTTCTGAATGTTACCGGGAATCCGTCCATTGCTTCAAGAGTTCCTTTTACATCATGCTTAACATATGGGAAGAGTTCGTCTAATGCGCTTCTTCTTTCAGCTTCTGTATTCGAGTGAATCATCTTGCGCAATTTGAATAACGGTTCTTCAGAATTTTTTCCGTAAAACATATGTTCGGTTCTGAACAAACCAATTCCTTCGGCGCCAAATGCACGTGCTCGTGCCGCATCTTCAGGCGTATCTGCATTTGTTCTAACTTTCAATTTTCTTACTGCATCGCAAATATTCATGAATGCCTGAAAGTCCGGATTCTCTTCGGCAGCTTTGATCATCGGCATTTCACCTAGATAAACATTTCCTTTAGAACCGTTTAAGGTAAGATATTCACCTTCGCGGACTGTTACATTGCCTACAGTAAAATATTTTTCTTCGTAATTTATTTTTACGCTACCAGCGCCGACAATACAGCATTTACCCCAGCCGCGAGCAACAAGTGCCGCATGAGATGTCATACCGCCACGACCTGTTAAAATTGCTTGAGCTGCGCGCATTCCTTCGATGTCTTCCGGATTTGTTTCTTCTCTAACAAGAATAACTTTTTTACCTTCTTTTGCCCATGCAACCGCATCAACAGAAGAGAATACAACCTGACCGGAAGCAGCACCCGGACCAGCCGGTAATCCTTTTGCTATAACAGTAGATGTAAGTTCAGCTTTTGGATCTATAATAGGATGAAGAAGTTCATCAAGTTGAGAAGGTTGAACACGCATTACCGCTTCTTCTTTTGTAATTAATTTTTCTTTATACATATCAACAGCCATCTTTACAGCAGCAGGTCCGTTTCTCTTTCCCACACGGCATTGAAGCATATAAAGCCGACCTTCTTGAATTGTAAATTCGATATCAAGCATATCGTGATAATGTTTTTCTAAAGAGCGTTGAATTGCATGTAATTGTTTATAAGCCGGAACCATTCCTGTTTCAAGTGAAGGGAGGTGAGCTGTATGCTCGCTCTTTCCAATTTCATTAATTGGATTTGGAGTTCTAATACCTGCAACTACGTCTTCACCTTGTGCGTTTGGCAACCATTCGCCGTAAAAATAATTTTCTCCGGTTGCTGGGTTACGTGTAAATGCAACACCGGTTGCAGATGTGTCTCCCATATTTCCAAATACCATTGATTGAACATTTACAGCAGTGCCCCATTCATCGGGAATGCTTTCAATTCTTCTGTAAGAAATTGCGCGTTTGCCCATCCAGCTTTGGAATACCGCAGAAACCGCACCCCATAGTTGATCCATTGGATTTTCTGGGAAAGGTTTGCCAAGAACTTCCTGAACTTTTGCTTTATAGATTTCAATAAGTTCCTTCAAATCATCTGCGCTCAAATCAGTATCGCTTTTAGCGCCGCGTGCTTCTTTCATATTATGAAGTTCTTTTTCTAATTGCTGGCGAACTCCTTTGCCTTCTTCCGGTTCAATACCGGCAGCTTTTTCCATAACTACATCTGAATACATTTGAATCAAGCGGCGGTGTGAATCGTAAACAAAGCGCGGATTTCCGGTCTTTGCAATTAACGCTTCACGTGTTTGATTGTTTAAACCGACATTGAGAATAGTCTCCATCATACCCGGCATAGATGCGCGAGCGCCGGAACGAACAGAAACAAGCAATGGATTAACTTTATCTCCGAATTTTGCGCCCATCTCTTTTTCTGTCTTAGTAAGAGCATCTTTAACTTGTTTCTCAAGTTCTTTTGGATACTTTCTGTTGTTCTTATAATAAGCTGTACATACTTCGGTTGTAATTGTGAAACCGGCAGGAACCGGTAATCCAATATTGACCATCTCGGCAAGGTTTGCGCCTTTACCGCCGAGCAGTTCTTTCATAGTTGCCTTACCTTCCGCACGTTTGCCGCCGAAATAGTACACATACTTTTGTGTTGCCTTAGCCATTTAACATATCCTCCGATAAATGTTTGTCTTTATATTTTTTATTAGTTAAGTGATTTCAAAATTAGTTCGTCAAATTTATTTTGTTCGTCAAGTTTAAGTTCTATCTTCAAATAGAAAATATCTATATCGTCCAATTCTTTTGAATACTTAATGAATTTTACCGCATCTTTCTGTGTAGTAAGTACAGAATAAGAATTGGTATCGTAAAATTTCTTTCTGATATCATTCACTTCTTTAAGAGAGTAATTTTTATGATCGTCAAAAATCATCTTGTTGGTGATATCAATTTTATTCATTTCCAATGCGTTCAAAAAAGAATAAGGGCGTGCAATTCCGCAAACGACTAAACTCTTTTGTCCTTGAAATTCGTTCATATAAAAAAAATGATGATTCTTCACGTCGTAAAAACCGACAGCATCATAATAACCGGTAAAAACTTTTTTCCCTTCGAAATATTTTTCAAATTTTTCCGGAATTTTATTAACGTCTGAAAATTTTCTATTGATAATAATAATATCCGCACGTTTCAATGATTCAAAAGGTTCTCGCAATGAACCGAGAGGCAGTAAATGCTGCTCAATACTTCCTTCTTTCTCTAAAAATTTTTGATCAAAAATTACAACATCAACATTGCGGTAAATCCATCTGTGCTGAAATGCGTCATCCAGAATAATAGTATCCACATTCGAGTCTTTGATGAATTGCTTTGCGCCGTCTACACGGTGTTCTGCAACAGCTGCGGGTACTTTTAATTCTTCGGACATGAAATACATCTCATCGCCGCACTCATCAACCGTAGTGCTTATTTTACCGCCGTCGCTCACATAAACATAACCAATTGAACTTCTGCCATAGCCACGGCTTAGAAGTCCTACTTTTTTATTCTTTTCTTTTAATGTTTTGGCAATCATCATCGTTGCCGGAGTTTTTCCCGAACCGCCAACAGTTAAATTTCCTACAGAAATTACTTTTGCATCAACCTTAGCTGAGGGAAAAATATTTTTATCAAAGAACACGTTTCTAATTTTTGTTATTAACGAGTAAACAATAACTAACGGTGATAATATTATTCTTATAAAATCTAACACAGACTTAGAGCATCCTTGTGTAATTTATTTAACAACTCCTCGCACTCAATAATTTTTTGATTTGTTTCTTCGTAACTCAAATTTTGATCAATAAAAATTGGTTCTGAGTAAACCGCAACAACTTTGCTAAACGGTATTGGTACTTCAAAGCGGTCCCAGCTTTTTAGAACAATTTTTTTCTTTATTCCTATTCCAACCAAGAACAAAGGCGCGTTCGATTTTTTTGCAGTTATCACTGCACCAGCTTTCATATTATAGATTGGTCCGCGGGGTCCATCGGGAGTAATAGCCAGCGAAAAACCTTCGCGGATAAGCAAAATCATAATTGTCAAAGCATCATTACCGCCGGACGAACTGGAGCCGCGTACAACGTGATAATTCCACTTTTCAAGCGTACTTGCAAGGACATCTCCGTCTTTACTTTGACTAACAAGAGCCGCGGCGTTATCGTTCCGGTGAATGAACCAGCCAATCATCATTGAACCATGCCAGAAAGCAGTTACAAAATTTTTCTTTTCGTGAATAAATTTAGTAACCGATTCTCCGTTAACGGTTTTAATCCGCAGAGTTTTTAGAAGCAGCCGTATAGCGGCGCTCGCAAACCGGATTCCAATATATCTAAGAACATTTCTTTGAAAATTACTAAGCTTCATTTAACCGCTTATAAATTAGCTCGGCAGTTTTACGGGAAGCTCCTGTTCCGCCAAGTTTTTCTTTAATTAAACCAAGTTTCTGTTTTATAGAGTTATATCTTTCATTGCTATTTAGTATTGCGGCGCTCTTTGCGTAAATGTTTTCTGCGTTTACATCATATTGGATCAATTCATCAATTACATTTTCTTCAAGAATAATATTTGCCATCGCAATGTTTTTAATCTGAACAAGAATACGGCCGAGTCCATAAGTAAAATAATTTGTAGAATAGACAACAATAAAAGGAAGCTCAAACAATCCGGCTTCAAGCGTTGATGTTCCGGATTTTATAATTCCGAAATGTGAATGTTTCAGAAGGTCGTAAGTATATCCTTTCACTAATTTGAAATTCTTAACATCTGTAAGTCCGGTAAAGAAACTCTCGTCAATATTTTCTGCGCACGCAACCACTGTTTGCAAATTAAATTCTTTAGAAAGTTTTTCCGCGGCAGTAATACACTCTGGAAATATTTTCCCGATTTCATGTTTACGGCTTCCGGGTAAGAGCAGTAAGATCTCTTTATCATCTTTTAAACCTAGTTTGGAATAAAGTTCCTCTTTTGAGAGATAAGGATAATTTTCAACGTGTTCAATTAACGGATGCCCGACATATGCTACATCAACATTATAACTTTTGTACATTTTTTCTTCAAAAGGAAAAACCACAATCATTTTGTTTACTACTTCTCTAATTTTATCAATCCTGCCTTTTCCCCAAGCCCAAACTTGAGGGGAAATATAGTAGATAACTTGTTTGCCAAGTTCATGCAATTTTTTTGCGAGGTTCAAATTGAAACCCGGGTAATCAATCAACACAACTGTTTCAATCTTTTCATCAGAGATTTTTTGAAGAAGTGTTTTTCTGACTTTGCTTATAAACGGAAGATGTTTCAACACTTCAATGAATCCCAGAAACGCCATCTGTTTGATATGAAATTGAGATTTCATTCCGGCGGAAATCATTTTATCGCCGCCAATTCCAAAAATTTCTATGGAAGAATCGAGCCGCTTTAATTCGGTTATTAAACTTGCGCCGTGAAGATCACCGGATGCTTCGCCGGCAACTATCATTAGTTTTTTACTCAATTCAGACTCAACACGTAACGAATTATTATTATCAAAACAATCAAAGAAAACGCCTGCAAGGTTCTTCTTTCCGAACGAAGACCTTTCTTTAATTGATATTCCGGTTGTTGTAAACCCGGATTTTTATA
>JAKAMS010000215.1 GCA_021812745.1 Bacteroidota bacterium
TTCAAAAAAGAATAAAGATATTGATGACAAAACTTGTAACATTTCTGAAATCCGGTGGAGAAACGGAAAAGATTTTTCAACATTCTATGTTACTGCAAACCGCTTCTTGCACGGAATGGTCCGTACAGTTGTTGGAACATTGCTTTATGCCGCCGAAAACAAACTTGATGAAAATTACTTATTAAAAGTTCTGGAAGAAAAAAATAGAGAAGAAGCAGATGAATCCGTTCCTGCGAAAGGTTTATTCTTATTTAAAGTGAGATATTAAAATGATTGATCTGAAAAATAAAGTAGCAATTATAACTGGCGGTTCACGGGGAATAGGAGAAGCATGCGTTAAATTATTTTTGCAAGCGAATGCTTCGGTGGCTTTTACATACAAGAACGCTAAGAATAAAGCAGAAAAACTTGAGAAGAATTTTAATGGATCATCCGACATTCAATTCCCAAAAGTAAAAGCATACCGTGTTGATATGGAATCTGAATCTGAAATTAATGAAATGATTGCGAAAGTTGCCGGCGACTTTGGAAGAGTTGATATTTTGGTCCATAACGCAGGTATATGGAATGATGGTCCGTTGGACAAAATGACGCTCGATCATTGGAATGAATTAATGAGAGTTAATCTCACTTCAACATTTTTATTGTGTAAAGCCGCGGTGCCGCATATGAAAAAAAATAATTTTGGAAGAATGATCTTAGTTTCATCAACCGCAGGCCAGCGCGGGGAAGCGTTTCATTCTCATTACGCCGCATCCAAAGGTGGAATTATTTCATTCACAAAATCGCTTGCGGTAGAATTAGCGCCATATAACATAACTGTAAACTCTGTTGCGCCCGGCTGGGTTGATACGGAAATGTGCCACGAAGTTTTCTCTGATGAAGAATATAAGGAGAGTGTAAGAAAAGGAATTCCTGTTGGAAGAATTGCAACCACAGAGGACATTGCCGGTCCAATTTTATTTCTTGCATCGGATCTGGCACGTCATATTAATGGAGAAATTTTAAATGTGAATGGCGGAAGTGTATTGTGCGGGTAATTCATTTTTGAATATTGTGTCCATTATTATATATTTGAAATGGTTTGAAACATTTCAATGAAAGATAATCAATGGAATTTTTATCAGAGATTCACCCACGGATTGTTCATTTTCCGGTAGTGCTTTTCATTTTTTATTTTTTCCTTGAAATGTCCGGAATAATTTTCAAAAAAGATTTTATGCTCAAAACCGCTTATCTGATGTTAGCTGCAGGTGTACTTACTGCGCTAATAGCTGTATTGACCGGCAACCAGGCTTATGCTGCTGTTAAACTTTTAGCTAGAAACAAGACCGGGCTGAATGATCTTATTGAGATTCATGAAAATTATGCGACAGTAACTGTTTGGTATTTTTCCGCTCTTTTAATTTTTAGAACATATTTGTTGGTTAAGAAAAAATTTTGGGAATCAATTATCTCAAACGGAAAATTAAAATATCTATTAATCGTATTAGGATTAATCGGTTGTTATCTAATATATATGACAGGAATTCATGGCGGAGATTTAGTTTTCAAACATGGAATAGGTACGCAACTCTTTGGCAAATAATACTACATTAAAAATGAAAAAAATATTTTTACTCATCGCCTTGTCCGCGTCAGTTGCATTCGGACAGTTTCGTCTGGGCGAGGCGAAAGGGTTGTTTATGGGAATTGGAGTCGGTCCACGTTTTCCAATTGGCGACATGTCTCTAAAACAAAATATTGGTGTTGGTACAGATGTTATCTTATCATATACCGATAATATATTTATCCCATTTTTTGTTTACGCATCAATTGGATATGAACATTTCCCAGGGAGACAAGATTTCTATAAGGTAAGCGATTACTCATCTTTCTCAAGCAATGCGCTTACTATTGCCGGAGGAGTGCGCTATTATTTCAAACCGATTCTTGAAAACATTGTGCTGCTTATGCCCATTGTTGATGTTGGCGCGGAGTTCGGGTATTTTGAAAGTCTTCACCAATTTAAAATCGGGAGCGGTAAACAAGATTTTTTAGAAAATATTAGCAAATTTGGTTTTCATGTTGGCGCAGGGTTTTCAATGTTTCTTCTAGATGTGATTACATATTATAATTATTTGCCGTCAAATCAATATTTATCATTCAACTTGAGAGCAAATATTCCAATTTTTGTAAAATTTTAATGAGGTAAAAATGGAATACAAAAACATTTTGTTAGCAGTAAAAGATAAGATTGCATTCGTTACTATAAACAGACCCGATAAATTGAATGCACTTAATAATGCTACTCTAGACGAATTGAAGTATTGTTTTAATTCAATTAAAAATGATAATTCCGTTAACGTAGTAATTATAACCGGCGCGGGAGAGAAAGCATTCATTGCTGGTGCAGATATTTCCGAACTCAATAAATTAAATACTGTTGAGGGAAAAATGTTTTCAGAGAAAGGTCAGGAAGTTTTTAACCTGATTGAAAAACTTGGCAAGCCGGTGATTGCAGTTGTAAATGGGTTTGCTCTCGGAGGCGGCTGCGAGTTGGCTTTAGCTTGTCATATACGTATTGCAAATGAAAAGGCAAAGTTTGGTCAGCCGGAAGTGAATCTAGGAATTATTCCGGGCTACGGCGGAACACAACGTTTAACACGGTTAATTAATTCCGGTCGTTCTTCAGAAATGATTTTAACCGGCGACCTGATTGATTCACACGAGGCGTTGAGAATAGGTCTTGTGAATAAAGTCTTTTCGAGTGAAGAGATTATGAACAAAGCAACTGAAATGGCGGAAAAAATTTCTAATAAAGGACAAATTGCAGTACGGATGGCGTTGCGCGCAATTGTTTCGTGCAACGATACTTCTGAATCGGAAGGACAAAACTTAGAATCGAGTTTGTTCGCAATTTGCTGCGGCACGGAAGATTTTAAGGAGGGTACTTTGGCATTCCTCGAAAAAAGAAAACCAAATTTTAAAAATGAATAATCTCTAACGCAAAATTTTTATTCTGCGTACTTATATAACACGGATTGTAATTCTGTGTTAGGGAACTATTGTGATAAACCGGAAACAAAAATTCATAAAATATCTTTTCGCTCTTACAATTATTTTGTTGATAACGGATATCTCTATTGATCATTTTATCAAAAAAGAAAAAATTCCAATTGTTAATAAACTTTCCGTAAAGCAGATTGAATCTGTCTTCTTTAAGGTTCTTGATGATTATGGAATAAAAAGTCAATGGATCTCAAGCAAGAAAGTAAAACCGTCAGTAGATGATTCAACAGCGGCTCAGTATTTCATAAAGATTCCTTCAGATATACCGATACCCTTCATACTTAAGGACATCAATAGCATTATTGAAAAAGATATAACCGGATTTGTTTCCGAAGAGAAGAAAATATACGGATTGACAGAGATTAGAATCTATACGAATGAGATACTAAAACTGAGAGCTTCACTCTTACCCGATAAAAATATAATACGCACAAATAACGAATTGTCGTTTATCATTTCCGACGCAATGGATTTAAGCGAAAGCAATTTCAATAATTTTTTATCGGTTTCATATCCGCTTGCATGTACTGTTGTTCCCGGTAAAAATATTATTCAGAAAGTTGACTCGATGAAAAATTACAGAAAGGAGTATGCTATTCTTCTAAATGACGACATAAGCAATTCCGAAATGAAATTAAAACAAGAATTTCAAAAAGAATTGCTGCGCGGTTCTATAAAAAACATAATTTCTTCTTTCAAAGACGCACGGGCATATTTTGTGGATGAGAAATCGGCGGTTTACAATTCTGCCATTTACAATTTTGTGCGCGATGATTTTAAGCGGCAGGGAATTACACTTTATCCAAAATCGGAACTGATTGAGCTGAATGCTAAGGAAGACTCGGAACTATTTTCGAAATTTAAATTTTTTTGTAACGATACTACCGGCATTCATCAAAAACTTTTTATCAGCACTTTCGAAAATTACCAGAAGATTCTTCCGGAGCTAATACGATTAAAGAAGAAAGGTCATAAAATTATTTCGCTGGCTAAAACTTATCTGGTTCTTAAAGAGAAATAAAAAATTAATTTAGAATATTCCCGCTATTGTCTAATTCAACTGCTTCGTCTCCCGAAACATCTTTTAATTGTGCGGAAACTTTTTCTCTATCTCCAACAGCCACAACAACAAGTTCATCCGGAAAAACATTTTCCAATGCCGATTTGTTAACGTCTTCATTTGAAGCCGCTTCAATTTTTGTTGTGTAGTCTGCGAGCTCATTAATAGAAAGATTGTGAATAAGAAGTTGCTCAATATTCTTTGCTACCTGAGAATAAGTTTCGAAACGGGAAGGAAATTGTTTGATTAAATATGATTTTGCAAATTCAATCTCTTCCGCAGAAATATTTTTTCGTATTCCTTCAAGTTCTTTAATAATTTCTGATACAGATGCGCCTGTATTCTCGATATTAACCGCAGTAGAAACTTCGAATGATCCTGCATTTTGATAATACTGATAGATGGAACTTGCGCCGTATGTATATCCTTTTTCTTCCCGCAAATTATGATTGATCCGACTGGAAAATTGTCCGCCGAGAATTGTATTCATTATTCTGGTGGGGATGTAATCCTCGGCATCGCGTTTCTTTGCAATGTGCCCAACTCGAATTTCGCTTTGAGCGGAATTTTCTTTATGAACGAAGAAAAATTTTGTAGGATTTCTCTTAGGTATCTCGAAGGCAACGGAAGTTTTAGGGGAACCGTTCCAACTGCCTAAATATTTGTTGAATTGTTCAACTGCTTCTTCCTCGGTTAAATTACCGACCACAATAAACTTAGAATTGGCGGCTGTAAAAATATCGTGATAGAATTTTTTTACATCATTGTTGGAAATTTCATTAACAGTATTCTCGTAACCAATTTCCGGGTAGGCGTAATATGTATCTTCAAAAAGAATTTTTTCAAAAACCGTTGAAGCTATAAATGACGGTTCGTCTTTAAGCTGTAATATTCTGTCTAAGACTTTTTTCTTCTCTCGTGAAAAATCTTTTTCCTCAAATCGTGGTGTTAAAATTATTTTTGATAATAATTCTAGTGAACGGTT